>CAJWQN010000031.1 GCA_913045505.1 uncultured Rhodospirillaceae bacterium
GTCCGCACGACTGCAGGCCCTTCAGGTGAAGCAGCAGCTTTCGGTGCAGACGCTGGGCATCGCCAACGCCTCGCCGCAGGTGATCTTGGCCCTGTTCCAATAAGCGCCGGCATTCTCGCCAGCGCCGCGCCTTATTCGTTTTCGGTGCCAATGCGGCGGATCCTCGGACGCTTGATGCGGCGTTTGGAA
This sequence comes from uncultured Rhodospirillaceae bacterium, assembly GCA_913045505.1. Classification (GTDB taxonomy): domain Bacteria; phylum Pseudomonadota; class Alphaproteobacteria; order UBA7887; family UBA7887; genus CAJWQN01. The sequence goes on from CAJWQN010000031.1 coordinate 190, forward strand.
CCGACTTCGATCGTCCGAACCTGGGTCAAGGATCTGGGCCAGCCGGTTCTGGTGGCGCGAGTCCGGATTTCTGGCCCTTGAAGGGGGACAGGCCGGCCGGGGCGAAGCCGGCCAGGTAGGTGACCAAGCGGCCGGGGCGGCGGCCCGAGTCTTCGGCGCGATCCTTGGCGACGGCGGCGCGGCGCACCAGTCGCGCGCCGATCGCGCGTATCGGCTCGGGTGGGAAATCCCTCCTCGGGGGGCGCACCAGTCCGGACTCGGACCATTCGTCCTTTAGCCCGAGCGCGAGCGAGGCCAGGATGCGCCCGCCCAAGGCGGACGGCCCGACCCCGTTCCCCGAATAGCCGATCGCATACAGAATCCTGGGGTCGCCGTCGAGCCGGCCGAACAGCGGTAGGCCGCTCTTGGAGCGGTCGATCGGTCCGGTCCAGCTCGCCTCGATCGGCACGTCCGCCAGTATCGGATAGGTCCACCGGAGCCAGTCCGCGATCGCCGAGGGATGGCGTGACGGCCCGTCGAATTTCGCGCCGACCCGGCCGGCGAAGGGCATCGGACCCGCAAATCCGCCCTTGCCGAACGCGATCCGTCCGTCGCGCGTTGTCCGATAATAATGGACCAGCATGCGGCCGTCGGAGATGGTCATGCCGTCGCCCCACCCGATCTCCTTCAGCCGTTCCGGGCTCGGCGCGGTGGCGACGATGTCGCTCGTGCCCACGACCACCGCCTGGCGCAGGGCGGCGAAGCGAATCCCCCAGGCGTTCATGGCCAGCACGATGGTCTCGGCCTGGACCCTCCCGGTGGGCGTGACCACCTGTGGGCGGAACGATCGCACCAGCCGGGTGAGCGGAGTTTGCTCGTGAATCCGGACACCGCGCGCCAGCGCGACGCGGCGCAGACCCCGGGCCAGCAGCGCCGGTTGAACGCTGGCGGCGGTCGGCTCGAAAATTCCGGCCAAGTGCATCGGCGAGCCGGATCGCCGGGCGACATCGTCCGGGCTCCAGGCCTCGAACGGGCTCCGTTGGAACCGGCCGATGGCGTCCACGGTGGACCGCCAGGCACCCACCTGCGCCTCGTTGGTCGCCGCCCACAACCAGCCGTCACGTCGGTAATGGCAGTCGATATGGTTTTGGCGGCAGAAGTCACCGATCTCCGCGACCGCGTCGGCCGAGGCCTGGCCCAGGCGAAGTGCTTCGGCCTCGCCACAGATTTTTTGCAGGGACAGAAATTTCGCCCACCAGCTCAGCACGAAGCCGCCGTTGCGACCGCTGGCTCCGGCGCCGCAAAAGTCCTTCTCGACGATGACCACGTCCAGGGCGGGGTCCCGCTCCTTGAGGCGGATCGCGGTCCACAGCCCGGTAAATCCGCCGCCGACGATGCAGACATCGGCGCGCTCGATGCCGTGGAGCTGCGGCGCCTGCTCATCGTCCTCGGCCAAGGCTTCGCCCAGCCAATGGCTGCGCCGGGTCATATTTCGAAGCGACATGGGCTCCCCGTGACGCCACCGGCCGCTGTCGGTTCAGGCAGCGCGTTCAAGTCCAAAATCGTAGGTGACCCGCCATTCCTCCGCGCCGCGCTGGTATGTGACCACCAGGCTGCCCTTGACGCCGAACACCGCGTCGCTCCGCAAATAGGGGTCGTCGTCAGTGAACAGTTGGGTGACCACCGGCTTGTAGCCTTCGGCCGAGACGATGAAATGGACATGGGCAGGGCGATAGGAATGGCGGCCCAGCGCGGTCATCAGCGCGCCCACCGGGCCGTCGATCGGAACCGGATAGCTGACCGGCTTGACCGTGCGCAGGGCGTACCGGCCGTCGCCATCGGTGGTGAAGATGCCACGCAAATTGTAGTCCGGCTGACTGTCGTCCTGGACCTCGTAGAGGCCGTTGGCGGCGGTCTGCCAGACATCGAGAACCGCGCCCGTGATCGGCGCCCCGGCCTCATCCGTGACCCGCCCCGAAATCACCACCGGCTCGCCGATCCCGTCTTGCGATATGGTGGTGCCGTTGTCCAGTTTGGGCGCGCCCTCGCGGTGGAACGGACCCAGCACCGAGGTTTCGGTCACGCCCGGAGCGCTGCCGTGGTTGAGGTAGTCGACCAGCATGGTGACGCCGAGCATGTCCGAGAGCAAAATGAACTCCTGGCGCTTGTCGTCGCATTCTTGGCCGACCGCGGTGAGGAATTCGATCCCCGCCAGCCATTCCTGCTCGGTCGGGCGAACCTCCTCGATGAAGGCGAACATATGGCGGGTGAAGGCCGCGGTTAGTTCCCGAAGGCGTTCATCCTTGGCTTCGCCGAGGCGCCCCAGCGCATCGGCGAGATGCGGTTCAATAGTGAAGTCAGCCATGTCTCTGGGACACCCCTGCCGGTGATCAGAACGATTCGACCCAAGGACGCAGCTCGATTTCCCAGGCCCAGGCGCTGCGATCTTGCCTGAGGATGCCCCGATAGCTGCGGGCGATGGCGTCCGGGTCCAACATGCTGTCCGGATTGTCCGTGGCATCCATTCGCTCCGAACGGGCCGGGTTGCGGATGCCGCCGTCGATCACGAAATGGGCGACGTGAATCCCCTTTGGGTGCAGTTCGCGGGCCATGCTTTGGGCCAGGCCACGGAGCGCGAACTTGCCCATGGCGAACGAAGCCGAGTGGGCATAGCCCTTGACGCTCGCCGAGGCGCCGGTGAACAGGACCGCGCCGTGGCCCTGGGGCAGCATCCGCTTGACCGCCTGTTGGGCGACCAGAAATCCGCCATAGGCGGTCACCATCAGGCCTTGGCGGACGCCCTCCGGGTCGATTTCGGTGAACGGGCCGCGCTCGCGGGCGCTGGGATTGTAGACGACCACGTCCGGGGGGGCCGAATCGAGCGCCTGGAACAGGGCGTTCACGTCGTCCGGCGAGGTGGCGTCGCAGGCCCGTGCCTCGGCGCCGATGTCCCGGCAAATCTCGGCCAGGTCGTCGGTGCTCCGGGCCGCCAGGGTCACGCGCAGCCCCTCGGCGGCGAACAGGCGGGCGAGCGATGCCGACAAGCCGGCGCCGGCACCGACGATCAATGCATGTTTGTAGCTGGAAACCATGGCGGTATACCTCGATCATGATGTCGATCGTGCCCGATCGGGCCAGGATCGGAACATGGCAATAGACAGGGCAGTTTAGCAACAATCTCGGGGCGCGGCGCAAGCCGGGCCCTCCCGAGACACGAAGCGAGGTCGAGATGAGGACGTCGATTGCGATTGGAGGCTACGACCGGAGCGATATCCTGGGCATCGTCGATTTCGTCCGCCACGCCGAGGCCTTGGGTGTCGATAGCCTGTGGTCCGCCGAGGCCTGGGGCAACGACGCGGTCACCTCTCTGGCCTATCTGGCCGGCAAGACCGAACGGATCCGGCTCGGCACCGGCATCATGCAGATCAGCGCGCGGGTCCCGTCCATGATCGCCATGACCGCGCTGTCACTGCAGGCGCTCAGCGATGGCCGGTTCTTGCTCGGCCTGGGGGTCAGCGGCCCGCAAGTCGTCGAGGGGCTGCACGGCGTCGCCTATGACGCGCCCCTGACCCGGCTGCGGGAAACCGTCGATATACTTCGGATGGCGTTTCGCGGCGAAAAGCTGGTCTACGCGGGCAAGTCCTTTCTGCTTCCGCGACCGGGCGGCGAGGGTAAGGCCCTGCGCCTGGATCACCCACCGACCCATGTGCCGATTTTCCTGGCCACCCTTGCGCCGAAGTCGCTCGCCTATACCGGCGCCGTGGCCGACGGCTGGCTGGGCACGTCGTTTTCGCCCGACCATGCCGAGGCTCATTTCAGCCATCTTCGCAACGGCGCCGAATCCGCCGGGCGGACATTGCACGATCTCGAGAAGCATGCGGCGTGTTCGGTGGCGGTGGGCGAGAATGTCGAGGCGCTGATCGAAGCCCGGCGGCCGGCCGTTGCCTTCAGCATGGGCGCCATGGGATCGGCGGCCACCAATTACTACAACGACGCGTTTCGCCGGGCCGGGTTCGAGGACGACGCCCGGGCGATTCAGCGGCTGTGGCTGGACGGCAAGCGGGACGCCGCCGCCCACAGGGTCCCCGACGAGATGGTCACCGAGTTCGGCGCGATCGGGACGGCGGACATGGTCCGGGCACGCTTCCAGGCCTACAAGGACGTGGGCATCGATTCGCTCACCCTGCGCTTCGACGCGGCCGATTCGCGGTCGCGAATTGGCCTGCTCGAGCAGATCGTCGATCTTGCGACCGGCCTCGCCTGACTGGCGCTTACCAGACCTCGTGATACGGGCGAACCTCCACGTCGAACGACCAGGCCGAGCGATCCTGGTGGGCGAGGTGGTAGATTTCGTCGGCGATCGCGGCCGGTTTGGCAAAGAACTCGTCGGGCTTGTCGGGGGCCAGACGCGGACGGGTCCAGGGCGTGTCGATCGCGGCGTCGATGGTGACATAAGCGACATGGATCCCCTTCGGCCCCAGGTCGCGGGCCAGGGATTGGCAGAGAATCCGTTGCGCCGCCTTGGTCGGCGCGAAAACCGGGGTGTGGGCCTTGCCGCGATGGGCGGCGGTGTTGCCGGTGGCGATGATGGCGCCGTGGCCGGCGGCGATCATCGCCGGGACCACCGATCGTGCCATGTAGAACAGTGCCGTCGTGTTGATCCGGAAGTTGCGTTCCAGATGGGTCGGATCAGCCTCCAGAAACGGCCCAAAGCCGCCGCCGACGGCATTGTGCACGGCGACCTCCGGCGCGCCCATTTCGTCGGCGATCCGGTCGAGAGTCGCTGTCAGATGGTCCAGGTCGGAAACGTCACAGGGATAGCCGCGGGCGCCCGGGATCTCATCCGCGAACCGTTTGAGGCGCTCTTCGGTGCGCGCCAGCATGGCGACCCGATAGCCGCCGGCGGCGAAGCGCCGCACCACCGCGCCGCCAGTGCCCTCGCCGGCGCCGGTCACCACGCAGACCGGGCCGTCATCCCTGGATTCCGCCACTCGCCGATTCCCCTTAGTGCTCTATCCTACCCATCGCCGAGCCGCCACATGTTGGGCAACTCCGCCAGCCGATCGGCGAGGGCCTGGCGCTGGACCTCCAATTGCGGCGGCAGCCGGTCCTCGAATTTCTCGAACAACGCCCGCTGCGCCTCGGCTTCCCGGCGCCCGGCCTCGCAATCGATATCCATGATGCCGCGGTAAGCTTCCGACCCGAAATCGAGGCCGTTCCAATTGATATCCTGGTAGCGGGGCATCAGGCCGAGCGGCCCCACCACCGCGTCCCCCCGGCCATTGGCCCGCTCCACGATCCATTCCAGGACCCGCATGTTCTCACCGAAACCGGGCCAAATGAAGCGGCCGTCATCATCCTTGCGAAACCAGTTGACCCGAAAAATTTTCGGCGGGTGCGCGACCTTGTCGGCGAAGGACAGCCAGTGGCGCCAGTAATCGGCCATGTTGTAGCCGCAGAACGGCAGCATGGCCATCGGGTCGCGGCGGATCGCGGCCTGGTTGTCGGCAGCGGCGGTCGCTTCCGAACCCATGGTCGCGGCCATGTGGATCCCGTGCGCCCAGTCCCGTGCCTCGTAGACCAGGGGGAAGGTCCGGCTCAGCCGACCGCCGAAAATAAACGCGCTGATCGGCACCCCGGCGGGATCGTTCCAGGCCGGATCCACGCTGGGGCATCGGCTGGTGGCACAGGTGAAGCGCGCGTTGGGATGGGCCGCGACCCGGCCGCTCTCCGGTGTCCAGTCGTTGCCTTGCCAATCGATCAGATGAGCGGGCGGGGCGTCGTCCTTGCCCTCCCACCAGACGTCGCCGTCGTCGGTCATGGCGACGTTGGTGAAGAAGGTGTCGCGGGTCAGCATCGCGATCGCGTTCGGGTTGGTTTTCTCGGAGGTGCCCGGGACCACACCGAAGAATCCGGCCTCGGGATTGATTGCGTAGAGGCGGCCGTCGGCACCCGGTTTGATCCAGGCGATGTCGTCGCCGACGGTGCGTACCTTCCAGCCCTCGTAGCCGGCGGGGGGGATCAGCATGGCCAGATTGGTCTTGCCGCAAGCGCTGGGGAAGGCGGCGGCGACATAGGTTTTCTCGCCCCGCGGTGATTCGAGGCCCAGGATCAGCATATGCTCGGCGAGCCAGCCCTGGTCGCGCGCCATGACCGAGGCGATGCGCAGCGCGAAGCACTTCTTGCCGAGCAGGGCATTGCCGCCGTAGCCGCTGCCATAGGACCAGATCGCCCGAGCTTCCGGAAAATGGACGATATACTTGGTTTCGTTGCACGGCCAGGACACGTCCCGCTGACCGGGGCCGAGCGGCGCGCCGAGGGTGTGCATGCAAGGGACGAAGTCGCCGTCGCCCAAAAAGTCGAGCGCCGGCTGGCCCATCCGGGTCATCACCCGCATGCTCGCGGCCACATAGGGTGAATCGGTCAATTGAACCCCGATATGGGCGATCGGCGAGCCCAGCGGCCCCATGCTGAACGGGATCACATACATGCGCCGGCCGCGCATGGCGCCGTCGAACAGACCACGCAGGGTCCGTTTCATCTCTTGCGGATCGGCCCAGTTGTTGGTCGGCCCGGCGTCGGACTGATCGGGCGGACAGACGAAAGTGCGATTCTCGACCCGGGCGACATCGGTCGGATCCGATCGCGCCAGGTAGCAGCCGGGCCTCCGCTCGGGGTTCAGCTTGATCAGGGTCCCGGCGGCGACCATTTCCGCGCACAGCCGGTCATATTCCTGTCCCGATCCGTCGCACCAGTAAACGCCCGCGGGCCGGGTCAGCGCCGCCATCTCCGCGACCCAGGCAATCAGTTCCGCATTGCCGGTCGGGGCACTCTCAGCCGACATCGCCACTCCCCTATCCTGTCCGCCCGGCGCATGTATGCCCGGATCGGCCGGCGCGGTCCACAACTGATCGCGCCACCGCCCGAGGTGCCGCCAACACGCACCCTTGCCAAGGGTGCGCCTCGTCGCGCGCAAGACAGGTCTGAGGGGAACTGACTTGGCGATCGAAATATCGCTCAATGGCCCTTGGGTGGCTACGGCGACTTGGTCTCGTCGCCACCGGTTTCGGGACCGCGATCGTCCAAGTCGGCCGGGTCGATATCGTAGCCATCGGCCGCCAGCGCGCGCAGCACCGTCACGCGCAAGGTCTCGTCGCGCTCGGCGGCACGCGCCTTGACGGCGGACACAACGGCGTTCGGCAGGATCACATTGAGCTGCGCGTCACCCTTGAACCAGGCCGGCGGCTTGGCGGTAGCCGCGGGGGCAGCCCCCGTATCGAGCTGATCGGGGCCGGAGTCCGGTGGCAAATTCTTTGGCATGGTCATCCACCCATCAGGTCGGCAATGCGGTGCGCGGTCACCTCTTGCATTCGCACCCGTGATCGCGCGGCGGCCGGCCAGGGGAAGTGATCGGCGTTACAAATTGATGAATTCGTCGTGACCATGTTCAGCCTGTCCTCGCCGCAGCCGTTCGCAAGACATGTTAGCATGAACGAAATCAAGTGCGTCTGGAATGAAAAAGGCCAAGCCCAGCCCGAACAGCGCTCGCGATCCGAGCGACGATGCGGCCGAAGCGGCGCTCGATCATGCCGTCAACGAACAGGCGGATGAGTTCGATCGGCGCGATCATATTGGGGATCACGCCATCGGTCCAGGCTTGGCGATCCCAGTCGTGGAAGCCTTTACCCCTTGCCGAGTACGGACCCTGGAGCGCCGTCACGGTTGCTTGGCGATGACGCGGATTTCGACCAGGCCGCCCGGTACCGCGAGTTCACTGACCCCGATCGCGGTCCAGGCCGGGTAGGGCTCGGCGACGAAACGGTCCTTCACTTTCATGAAGGTGGCGATGTGCTCATTCAAGCCGACATGATAGGTGGTCATCTCGACCACATCGGCAAACCCGGCGCCGGCCTCGCCGAGCACCAGCTCGACCCCTTTGAAAGCGGCTTCGAACTGCTCTTCCGGACCTTCGATCGCCTTGCCGCCGCGGCCGGTGCCGATCACGCCCGACAGATAGAGCATGCCGCTCGAGCGTGTCGCCGGCGCGAAATGCCAATTGTCGTAGACGCGTTGGCGCGCCGCCGGTATCACGGTTTCGAAACCAGACACCTTTTCTCTCTCCTTCTTCAAACCGGGATTCCCCGATGGCTCGCGCCAGTTGGCGACGATGGTAGCACGAACGGCGTTCGCGGCCCACATCCCGCCGCCCGCGGGTTCGATCGGGAGGCGGTGCATTGACGTCGGACGTGGTGCCCAACGGCGCCGCCGGTGGGGTTTCGTCGTGCAACCCCGATGCTCGCCGCCAGCGGCCTCAAGGCCAATGTTGGACATACGCCGAGATCACCCTGTCGGACGTCGTCCCAAAGTTGAGATCGTATTCGCCCTTGAGCTCGGCAAAATGATCGGACGCCAGGAAATGGCGAAACGTCTCTTCGCTCTCGAATTCGTACAATGTCATGTACTGGTAGCGTTCTTCGCCAAGAATGGCCTTGTAGCGGCGGGCGCTGACCGCCCCGCGGTACCGGAGCAGCTGCGGGCAGTGTTCGGTATTGTACCAGTCGTTGAAGGCCACCTCCTGTTCAGGGGTAATCGATGCCTTGACGACGAAAAGGACCGTTGTCATAAGCCTCTCTCCCAACCACTGCCGGGGACACCCGCCCTGGCGGAGCGAAAACCCGGGATTATTTCGCGACAGCCAAGTGCGGTGCAAAGATATTACATTTTCTTGGGTGCCCGCGCGTGACAAGGGCGCCCATCGGCCGCCCAGCGCGCTGCCAGATGCCGCTTTCCTCGACGACCAGCCCGCCCTCGGAACCACGAGAGCATCAAGTAACCATTTGATTCAATTTGTTGAAACGGTCGGGGTTGAGCCGGCGATATCGGCCAGCAGCGGGCGGACCTCGGTGGCGAAACGTTCGATCTGGATGTCGCGGTCCTCGTAGGGGCCGACGAGATCCACGATAATCTGGCGGACGCCGGCGGCGTGGAATTCGGCGATCCGGGCGGCGACATCGGCCGGGCTTCCGAGGGCCGCGTATTTGGCCGCCGGCTTGCGGAAATCCATGGCATAGCGAACGCTCAGTGACTCGGCGGCGCTGTCGAGCGCCTGCTCGTAGCTCCGGTCGATGCGGGCGAACAGCAAATGACCGGTGCCGTACCGCTCGAGCTTGCGCCCGGCCGCCTCGGCGGCGCCGGCGATTGTGTCGAGCGCGTCCCGGTACATGTCGGGGGTGACCACATACGACACCCAGCCATCGGCGAGGCGCGCGGCGCGCCCGAGCGCCGCTTCGGATCGCCCGCCGCACCAGATCGGCGGCCCGCCCGGTTGGCGCGCGGGTGGGCTGAGGCGGACCTCGGGAAACGGATAGAACCGGCCCTCGGAGGTTACCGGCTCGCCGGTCCACAACCGCTTGAGCAGGGGAATCGCCTCGCTCAGACGCGCGCCGCGTTCGGCCACGGGCACCCCGCAGGCCGCGTACTCGACCGGAAACTCGCCACCGACCCCGACCCCGAAAGTCAGCCGCCCCTCGCACAGGTGATCCAGGGTCGCGACCATCTTGGCGACCGGCGTAGGGTGGCGAAGGGGGAGCAGATAGACCGCGGTGCCGAGCCCGAGCCGCGGCGAATAGGCGGCGGCCTGGGCAAGCTGGAGCAGCGGGTCCAGAATCGAAATCGAGAACGCGATGTGATCGCCGACCCAAAGCGAGTCATAGCCCAAGCGATCGGCCTGGCCGACAAAAGCACGGGCATCGTCCTGGCTGGGCAGCCAGGGCTGGTCGGCAGGCTCGGTGCGCCGGTGAACGGTCATCAGTCCGAACTCGAGCTTGGTATCCAGCGGCAGGGTCATGACGGTCTCCGTCGGGGTCAGGCGGGGTCAAGCCGCATCTGGGCCAATCGCGCGATCCATGTCGAGGACCGGTGGCGCCAAGTCGGCCTGGCCGAGCATATCGCGAATCTGGCCGCGATGATGCCTTTGATGGTTGAGCAGATGGCTGATGAGCAGGACGAGGGGATCGGCGCAGGCATATCCCGAATTGTTGACGCAATGGAGCGTGCGATCAAGCCTTGCGCCGCCCAGGCCGGCCGCGCCGCGGAGGCCGCGATGGGGTGGTCGCGGCCCATGGCGGTGGTAGGATAACCGCGAAACCAGCGCGGCTCATGGCGGATCGGCATGAGATCGGGACGCTTGGCGACGGAACCACCAAGGCGACAGCGGCCCGGACCGAGGGAGCCGTGGGAAACACCCCGGCTCAGTAGGCGTATTTCACCGAACAGCCGTAGGGCCGGGCGTAGGGGGTTTCGACCTCGCCCCCGGCGATGACCGCATCGAGCGCGGCCAGAACATAGTTGTGGGCGGTGTCGACGTCGCCCGCGCGGGCGCTCGGCTTGTCGTCGATCGCGCCCATATAGGCGATGGCGCCGGCCGGGTCGATCACGAACATATGGGGGGTCACGGTGGCGCCGTAGAGGCGGCCGATGACGCCGTCCGGGTCGAGCAGAACCGCGCTCGGCGCCGCGTCCCGGTTCTCGGTCAAGGCGTTCGCTTGCCCCGCCGTGACATGGCCCTGGGTGCCCGGCGCCGAGGAGACGATGGTCAACCAGACCACGCCGCGCCCGATCGCGTCGCGCTGAATCCGTTGCATGTTGCCGGTCCGGTAATGCTTGCCGACATAGGGACAGCCGTGATTGGTCCATTCCAGGATCACCACCGAGCCGGCCAGAGCGCCGAGCCGGTGGGTGACGCCGTTGCTGTCGATGCCCGTGAAATCGGGCGCCGGTTCCCCGACCCTGGCCGCGGCGGCGGCCGGCGAGATGGGTAATGCCGCCATCCCCAGCAGGCCCAGGGCGGCCAGACCCAGCCCGAGCAAGGTTCGCTTCGAAGGATTCATCGCGCCGTCCTCGTTGTTGCCGGGCCGACTCCACCCCCATCCGCCCGCCAGGTCAAGGCGTGAATGTTCCGCTTGCACCGAAAGCAGATTCGCTACCTTGCCGCGAGCGGCATTCGGCGATAATCTTGACGGCGCGCATCGCTTTCATTGTTTGGGGGACTGCGTGGATGGCTGACAAGCTGGCAGAGCAGCGCCGTCAAGTCACAGTACTGTTCGCAGATATCGCAGATTATACGCCCCTGGCCGAGCGCTTGGGAGAGGAAGCTACCTTTCATCTGATACAGAAGGTTTTGTCCCAGATGGCGGAATCGGTGCATCGCCACGGTGGCACGGTTCAAGACTTCGCCGGGGATGGGATGATGGCCCTGTTTGGCGCCCCGGTGGCACTGGAAGACGCGCCGCTCCGGGCGTGTCGGGCCGCCGTGGAGATGCAAGAGCGCTTGCAGGGGTTGGGACAAGAGCTTGAAGCCGACCACGGGGAGCGGCCCCAAGCGCGAATCGGGATTCACGCCGGACCACTGGTGATTGGTGAGGTCGGCGATGACCAGACCAAGAAGTTCGTGGCCGTCGGCGACACGGTGAACCTGACGGCGCGCATCGAGACGGCGGCGGAATCGGGCACCATATACATTAGCGCGGACTTGCAGGCCTTGGTGGAGGGGCTGGTCGAGGCGGAATACATCGGCGAACGCAAGCTGAAGGGCAAATCCGAGCCGCAGCCGATCTATCGCCTGAACGCCCTGAAGTTGGGCACGACGCGCTTTGATGCCGTGCGCGGCCGGGGCCTGACCAATCTCGTCGAACGCAAGTCGGAATTGGATGCGCTGCACCAGTGTTGGCAGCGAGCGCTCGCAGGCGGTATCCACTTCGTCAACATCTTCGGCGAAGCAGGTATCGGCAAGTCGCGGTTGATGCATGAATTCCGTCAACGGCTCGCCGGAGATAGCCTGTTCGTACTCGAGGGCGACTGCCATGCCGACGGCGCCACGTCACCGTTTCGGCCGTTCATCGAGGTCGTGCGCACCTCGTTTCGTATTTCGGCCGAGCATGAAAGCGCGGCCATCGAGGGCAAGCTCAGGAGAGGTTTGGAGGTGCTCGGCATCCATGTCGAGGACTCGTTGCCATACCTGTTGGCCCTCCTGGGACATGAGACGGGCAATCCAACCTTTGCCGCCCAAGGTGCCGACCTGATCGGCATCCGTACCCGCAACATATTGCTCGATCTCATGTGGCAGCGGGGCCGGATGACGCCGGTGGTCATGTTCGTCGAGGACCTGCACTGGATCGACTCGGCGTCCCAGCAACTCCTTCAGCAAATGGTGGAAGCAGACCAGAAGGTGCCGGTGCTGGTGGTTTGTGCCTACCGCCCCCATTACCGTCCACCGTGGTCGAGCGCGGACAACGTCACCGAGGTGGTGCTCGGGCCGCTGACCCGGGACGGCACGGTGACCCTGCTGGCGGACCACCTGGACACCCGCGACCTGGCGAGCGAGTTGACGCGCCTGGTGGTGGAGAAGGCCGAAGGCAACCCGCTGTTCGTTGAAGAGATCGCCAACTATTTGCAGGGTAAGAGTCTGGGCGACGCCGGATTGTTGGCAACTGTCGACGAAGATGTCCTGCCGGCCAACCTGCACAACCTGGTGTTGGACCGCTTCGACCTGCTGGACGCGGGCGCCCGATCCTTGCTGCAGACGGCGGCGGTCATCGGCCGCAAGTTCTCGTCATCGCTTGCCGAACGCGTCGTCAGGCTCGAAGACGAACTCGGCCCCAACCTGGCGGAACTCGAACGCCAAGAGTTGGTTTTTCCCATCCAGGACCCGTTCGCGGACTATGCCTTCAAGCACGCCCTGGTTCAAGACGCGATCTACGACACCTTGATGACATCGCAAAAGAGCGAGATGCATGCCGCGGTCGGGGAAGCCTTGGAGCAGGTCTATGTCGGCCGCCTTGAGGAAATCGCCGAGGTCCTGGCTCATCATTTCGAGCTGTCCGACCGGCGCGAGAAGGCAATCCGCTATCTGACCATGGCCGGGCACAAGAGCCTTCAGGTATTTTCGCTCGAAGAGGCCGACCGACGCTTTGCCCGGGCCGTCGAGCTCATCGAATCGGGCGAAAGCGAGGGCACCGACGACAATATCGCCGTTATTCTGGCCAGCTGGTCGGAGACTTTGTTTTGGCGCTCGGAATTTGCCCGTACTGTCGAGGTCGTCCATCCAAGACTGTCGGCCATTGAGGATGCCGGGAGTATTCCGCAAGCGTCATGGACTCTTTCTTGGCTGGGATATGCATACGTTATAATGGGTCGCGGTGAGGAAGCGGACCGCTATCTCCAACAGGCACTCAGCATAGCGGAAGCGTGTTCGGACGAGGAAGCGGCCGCGCAATCCTGTATCGGGCTCATGCAGCTTCACAACATGCGACCAGGGGAAACCTCGGCCGAATACATCGCGCCATTCGCCGAGCGGGTCACGGCCGCGGCCCAAAAACACGGCAATTTGTACCTTTGGACACTTTGTGTGCTGCTCCAAGCCATTGACGGTGGGATGCGTGGCAATTTCGATCCAGCAAGACGGAAAGCCATCGATCTTGTCGAACTCGGCCGGCGCGAGGGCTATGGCGGCGCGATTGGTTATGGCCTCTGGATGATTTCGTATGAACATGTGATATCGGAACGTTTTGAAGAGGCGATTCAAACTGCCGATGATGGCGCGAAAGCAGCGGCCGGCGCCGTCGACCGGCTGACTTGTCTGGGGACCAAGGGAACGGCAATGGTTCTTGCAGGTCAGGTTTCGGCGGGGCTCGAGTTGCTCCACGACGTCCGTCGTCAAATCAATGAAAACGGGACGCTCGCGATTCTAACCATCACCGAGGTGCCGATCGGATTGGCGATGGTCCTGAACGGCGAGATCGCCGCCGGCGTGCGCTGGCTCGAAGCGGCGATCACGACGATGTCACAACTGGGCAATGCCTATGGGGTGGCCGTCGCTCACCTCGCCCTGGGCCAGATTTACGGGCAAATCGCGGCGGGCAAGGATATGCCGGCGCTTCCCGTCGTGCTCAAGAACCTGATATTTTTCGCCGGCACGATGCCGTTTGCCAAAGCAAAGGCGCTCGATCATTTCGGGGCGGCGATTCGGAGTGGCCGAAATTCCGCGTTCCAAGGGATCGAGGCCGAAGCGCTGATGTATGTCGGTCTGCTCCACAAAGCCAAGGCGAACCTGCCCGAGGCACGCCGCCATCTGGAGCAAGCCCGAGACGTCGCCGCGACCATCGAATGGCGGTTCATTACCGACAAGATCGGTGCCGAACTAAACGCGATCGGTTGAGCGATTGTCTCAAATGGGATGACCGTGCGCCAAGTTTCGCCGGCGCGCGTAAGGCAGGCATGATCCGCTGAAAAGCCGATGTTCCGAGTGCGGTTTCAATCGAATTTCATTCCGTGCCACGACCGCCGGCGTGGCCTGCTTGCGCCGGGTGGGTTGATCGGTCAGGCTTGGCGCGCATTGGTGGGAGGCTCGAATTGGCGACTGCGGCGGACCATGCCGACCTGGTGATCCGGAACACGCGCCTGATCGACGGCTCGGGCGCGCCATCGGTCACCGGCGATATTGCCGTCGGCGACGATCGCATCCTGGGAATCGGAGATTTGGGCGAGACCAAGGGCGCGGTCGAGATCGACGGACGGGGCCGGGCGGTGGCGCCGGGCTTTATCGACGTTCATACCCATGACGACCGGGCGTTGCTGGCCGATCCGGAGATGGCCTGCAAGGCGAGCCAGGGGGTGACCACGGTGGTCACCGGCAATTGCGGGATCAGTCTGGCGCCGCTCGATGTCGCCGCCGGCGCGCTGGTGCCACCGTTCGACTTGATCGCGGAGGTCCCCGCTCAAGCCTTTGCCGAGTTCGGCGATTATCTGGCCGCGCTGGATGGGGCGCCGCCGGCACTCAACGCGGTCTGTCAGGTCGGCCATTCGACGCTCAGGGTCGGCGCCATGGATCGTCTCGACCGGGCCGCCGATCGGGGCGAGGTGGCGGCCATGCGCCGGGCCTTGGAGCGGGCGCTTGATGCCGGTGCCGCCGGTCTCAGCACCGGGCTGTTCTATGCCCCGGCTTCGGCCGCGCCGACCGAGGAGGTGGTGGCCCTGGCCGAGGTCCTGCGCGATCGGGGCGCCATTCACACCACCCATATGCGCGACGAGGGCGATCAGGTGGCCGAGTCCCTGGCCGAGACCTTCCGGATCGGGGCCGAGGCCGGGGTGCCCGTGGTGATCTCCCATCACAAGGTGATCGCCGCGCCCAATCATGGCCGGACCCGCGAGACCCTGGCGCTGATCGAGGCGGCGCGCGCGCGCCAGCCGGTCGCCCTCGACGTCTATCCCTATGTCGCCGGCTCGACCATTCTCGACCCCAAACGGATGTTGGGCGCGAGCCGGGTGCTGGTGACCTGGTCGAAGGCGCGGCCGGACTGCGCCGGGCGCGATCTGGACGAGATCGCCGACGAGATGGGCTGCGATCCGGACGAGGCGGCCCGGCGCCTGCAACCGGCCGGCGCGATCTACTTCATGATGGACGAGGCCGACGTACGCCGGGTGCTGGCCTCTCCGGCGGCGATGATCGGCTCCGACGGCTTGCCTCACGATGCCCATCCCCATCCCCGCCTGTGGGGCACGTTTCCCCGGGTGCTCGGCCATTACGCCCGCGATCTGGGCCTGTTCAGCCTGGAGGACGCGGTCCATCGGATGACCGGGTTGCCGGCGGCCCAGTTCGGGCTCGTCGGGCGCGGCGCGCTGAGCCCCGGCGCTTGCGCCGATCTGGTCATGTTCGATCCCGAAACCGTGATCGACCGGGCGACTTACGAGAATCCGACCCGGACCGCGGCCGGGATCGATTTGGTCATGGTCAATGGCCGCGCGGTCTGGCGGGGGGGCGCGGTCACCGGCGCCCGCCCCGGCCGGGCGCTCAGGCTCCGCGACCTGGGGCCCAAGGGTGTGGTGCCGAATTCGAGTGACGGGAGGTGATCATGAGGCGTCTGCGCGGTGTTCTCGGTGTTCTCGGTCTGGCGGCCCTGCTGGCGGGATCGGCCGGCGCGGCGGCGGATTCGGTGCTGCGCATCGTGCCCCATGCCGATCTCAAGAACACCGATCCGATCTGGACCACGGCCTATATCACCCGGAACCACGGCTATATGGTCTACGACACCCTGTTCGCGCTCGACGAGACCCTGAGCGTCCGGCCCCAGATGGTCGAGAGCACCACGATCAGCGCTGACGGGCTCAGCTATCGCTTCACCCTCCGCGACGGTTTGCGCTGGCATGACGGCGCGCCGGTCACGGCGGCCGACTGCGTGGCCTCGATCCGGCGCTGGGGCGCGCGCGACGGCATGGGCCAGAAGCTGCTCGACATGACCGCCGAATTGGCGGTCGAGGATGACCGCAGCTTCCGCCTTGTATTGTCGGCGCCCTACGGCCTGGTCCTCGAATCGCTCGGCAAGATCAGCTCCAACGTCCCGTTCATGATGCCGGCGCGCCTGGCCGCGACCGATCCGTTCGAGCAGGTGACCGAAATCACCGGCTCCGGGCCGTTCACCTTCGTCCATGACGAATGGGTGCCCGGCGCCAAGGTGGTTTATGCCCGCAACCGGGCCTACCGGCCCCGCGACGAGCCGCCGAGCCTGGCCGCCGGCGGCAAGGTCGCCAAGGTCGATCGGGTCGAATGGCTCTACATTCCCGACCCCGCGACCGCGGTCAACGCGCTGGTCGCCGGCGAGGTCGATTACTTCGAGTTGCCGCCGGTCGACCTGGTGCCGATCCTGGAGGCCGCGCCCGGCGTCGAGGTCGCGGTGCTGGACCCGTTGGGCGTTCAGGGCTGGCTGCGGCTCAATCACCTCCATCCGCCGTTCGATCATCCGAAGGCCCGCGAGGCGGTGCTGTGGCTGATCGACCAGACCGAATACATGCAGGCGCTGATCGGCGATCCCGAATACTGGCGGACCTGCCCGTCGGTGTTCGGCTGCGGGGTGCCATTCGAGACCGATATCGGCTCGGCGGCGCTGATGGGACGCGATGTCGATCGGGCCAAGGCGCTGCTCGCCGAGGCCGGCTATGACGGGACCGCGGTGGTCCTCCTCCAGGCCACCGACATTCCGGTGCTCAACGGTGCCGCCCTGGTCACCGCCCAGGCACTGCGCGCCGGCGGCATCGCCGTCGAAGTGCAGGCGATGGACTGGAGCACCCTGACCTCGCGCCGGGTCATGACCGCGCCGCCCGAGGAGGGCGGCTGGAACCTGTTTCTGACCTGGGCGATCGGCGCCGACGTGCTCAATCCGGTGATCAACATCGCGGTTTCCGGTGGCTGCCGGGAGCGGGCCTGGTTCGGCTGGCCCTGCGACCCGGAGATCGAGGGCCTGCGCGACGCCTTCGCCCGCGCCCCCGATTCGAGCACCCGCCACGCCCTCGCCGAGCAAGTCCAGGCGCGGGCTTACCGGATCGTCACCCACGCCCATTACGGCCAATGGTTCAACCCGGTCGGCTATCGCGACAATCTCCACGGCCTGATCCGCTCGCCGGTGCAGTTCTTCTGGAACATCGAAAAGCGCTGAGGTATTACGGGGACAAGGAATTACGGGGACAGGGAATTACGGGGACAGTATATTTAATTCTGTTTCATATTTGGCAGATTCAGGTCGGAAGTGCACCACGGGGGGCATTCATGAGGACCTCATGGGGTGTCTGATAGC
>CAJWQN010000032.1 GCA_913045505.1 uncultured Rhodospirillaceae bacterium
GAGATCAACGATTTTTCCGACTGGCTCGCCGATCCCCATGTGGCGGCGACCGAGGCCGCGCCACTCAGGCCCCAGGCCGGGATCGGCGACTTGCCGGTGGCACGGATTCCTGGCCTGGCGTCAACCGGAGCGAACTTGGCCGAGGCCCCCGTGACCGGCGAGCATGGCCCCGCTCTGCTCAGGGAGATCGGTTACTCCGAAGCCGAGATCGCGGCCCTGATCAAGGATGGCGCGGTGGGCGATCCGGAACGGGCCGCGGCCGCCGCCGGCTAGGGCGCCGGCGCCAGGGAAGACCGGGATGGCCCACGAGCAATTCGAGGATTTCACCGTCGGCGAGGTGTTTCGGAGTTACGCCCGGACCATCACCGAATCCGACATCGTCACCTTCACAAATTTCGCCGGGCTCAAATTGCCGTTGTTCATCGACGAGGAATTCGCCCGCGCCCGGACCCCCTATGGCGGCCGCATCGCGCCGGGCCTGCTCACCGCCTCGATCGCGGCCGGCATGATGGAAAGCGTGCTCGGCCCCTACACCCTGGCCGCGCTCGCGCTCGACAAATTCCGCTTCGAGGTGCCGGTCCGTCCGGGCGACACCCTCAGCGCCGAAATCACCGTGGATGCCAAGCGCGACACCTCCGACGGGGTACGCGGCGTGCTTTCGATCACGACCCGGGTCACCAATCAGCGCGCCGAACTCGCCCTCCAATTTCAAACCACCCTGTTGATGCGCAAGGGCCAGGTTTGACCCCGCGCCAACCTGGCCACGGGTTGCCCGAGCGCGAGTCGGGAAGGAACCTTCGGTATGATCGAAACGATGATGGGGCGGGTCAACGCCGACGCCGCTCTCCTCCGGCGCGGCCGCTATGTGACTCTCGCTTTCGTGCTCGGCATCGGCGCCGATGATTACGTCATCGACATCGATGCCGGGCGCATCGTTGCCGTCGCGCGCCGCCGCCTGGCGACCGAGTCCGGGCGCTTCGCCATCCGTGCCGAGGGCGAGGTGTGGCGGGAATTCTGGCGGCCTATTCCGGCGCCGCTGCATCACGACCTGTTCGCCCTGCTCAGCGCCGGCCTGGCCCGGATCGACGGCGATCTGCTGCCGCTGATGCAGAACCTCCAGTATTTCAAGGACCTGCTGGCGGCGCCGCGACCGGCGCCGGACCCCGGCGGCGTGGCGCCGGCGCCCGAGGCGACGGGTCCTGTGGCGGGGGCCGAAGCCGAATTCGAGCCGATCATCGGGCGCTATTTCACCATGGAAGTGGCCGGCGAGGCGGTGCGCGTCTATGTCGAGGAGGCGGGCCGGGGCATTCCCCTTCTCTGCCTGCACACCGCCGGTGCCGACGGCCGCCAGTTTCGCCATCTGATGTGCGATCCGGCGATCACCGATCATTACCGGGTGATCGCCTTCGACATGCCGTGGCACGGCAAGTCCAATCCGCCGGTGGGATGGGAGGATCGGGTCTACCAACTCACCACCGCCCGCTATCAGGAGACGGTGCTGGCCTTTTGCCGGGCGCTCGCTCTCGAGAAGCCGGTGATCATGGGCTGCTCCATGGGCGGCCGGGTGGTACTGCATTTGGCGCTCGCGGCGCCGGGGGACTTTCGCGCCGTCATCGCCCTCGAAGGCGCCGACCGGTTGGAGGCCTATTACGACACCGACTGGCTGCACCGCCCCGACGTTCACGGCGGCGAGGTCTGCGCGGCGTTCGTGACTGGCCAGGTGGCGCCGCAAAGCCCCGTGGAAGCGCGCATGGAGACTCTGTGGATGTACGCCCAGAGCGGCCCCGGCGTGTTCAAGGGCGATCTTCACTTCTACTGGGTGGACGGCCATTTCGACGACCGCTCGCACCGGATCGACACCGCCCGCTGCCCGGTCTATCTGCTCTCCGGCGCCTACGACACCTCCTGCACCCCGGCCCGCGCGCGGGCGACCGCCGCCAACATCAAGGGCTGCCGGGCAGTGGTGATGGACGGCATCGGCCACTTCCCGATGTCCGAAAACCCACCCCTGTTCCGCACCCACCTCCTCCCCATCCTCGACGAGCTGCGCAACCGCTGAGGCGGTGATGCGAATGTCCGCTTGCTGACCCCGGCTCCTCACCCCCATCCAACCTTCCCCTATCGAGGGGGAAGGCTTCCGGGTTGTGGTCGGCGGGCGCGATGACTTCTCTCGCGCGACACGGGCGATATCGGCTATGGTCGGCGCCCGATTTGGGGCTTGGCCGAGGGATTCGATGAACGCTGAGCGGGCCGATCCGCGGTTCGAACTGGAGGGCCGGCGGGTCTGGGTGGCCGGGCATCGGGGCATGGTCGGCGGCGCCCTCCTCGCGCGGCTCGCCGACGAGCGCTGCGAGATCCTGACCGTGGACCGTGGCGATCTCGACCTCCGGCGCCAGGCGGCGGTCGAGGACTGGATCGGCGCGGCGCGGCCCCACGCCGTGTTCGTCGCCGCGGCCACGGTCGGCGGCATTCTCGCCAACGACAGCCGGCCGGCGGAGTTTCTCTACGACAATCTGGTGATCGAGACCAACATCATCGAGGCCGCGCGCCGCGTCGGCGTGGCCAAGCTGGTGTTGCTGGGCTCGACCTGCATCTATCCCCGGCTCGCCGCCCAGCCGATGCGGGAGGAGTCCCTTCTCACCGGGCCGCTGGAGCCGACCAATCAATGGTACGCGGTGGCCAAGATCGCCGGTATCAAGCTGTGCGACGCCTATCGGCGGCAATACGGGTGTGATTTCGTCTCGGCTCAGCCGACCAATGTCTACGGACCCAACGACAATTTCGATTTGGCCTCCGCTCATGTTCTGGCGGCGTTGCTGCGCAGGATTCACGAGGCTCGGCTGTCGGGCGCCGCCGAGGTTCCGATCTGGGGCACCGGAAGGCCGCGGCGCGAATTCCTCCACGTCGCCGATCTGGCCGATGCGCTGGTCTATTTGATGCACAATTATAGCGCCGAGGGGCCGATCAATATTGGCACCGGGCACGAGATTTCGATCGGCGATCTGGCCCGACTGATCGCCGAGACCGTGGGCTACGAGGGTGAATTCCACTACCAGACCGACAAGCCCGACGGTACGCCGCGCAAGCTATCGGATGTGAGCCGGATGCGCGCCCTGGGCTGGACCGCGCGCATTGGCCTCGACGACGGGTTGCGCCAGACCTACCGGTGGTTCCTCGACCACCAGGCCGCCGACGGGGACCCATGAGCGCCGGCCTCTAAATCCCGAGTTGGTCGAGCAGACCCTGATAACCCTCGGCGGCGAGCCGGCCACCGGCGGTTCGCGAGTAGGCCCGACGCTCCTCGAGGCCGACGCCGAGGACGTAGCGGTTCATGAAGTTGAACAGTCGGCCACACTCAGGGGCGAGTCGCCCCGCATCAGCGCCTCGTGATAGGGGAGCAAAGCCTTGGTGGTGGCCGGATAGGCCTTGAACACGTCGACCAGGGTGGCGTCCTCGGGCAGTGACGACAGATAGGGCACGATCGGGCCTCGTTCGGTTGGGTTCGGGTCGTCGCCGAGCCAGTCTTGACCAAACCGGCACCGGCAAGCAACAAAGGGCAATGCCGGTCGGGCAGGGACGAGGCCGAATTTCCGGAGATTTGAATGACCGAACGTGAACCCGGCCAGGCGATCGAGATCGGTGCCCCGGCGCCGCGATTTTCGCTGCCCTCGGTCAGCGGCGAGCGCCTGGTGGCGCTCGACGACTATGTCGGCCGGTCCGCCGTCTTGGTCGCCCTTCTTCGGGGTGTCTATTGCGCGTTTTGCCGCCGGAACATCGCCCAACTGGAGAAAACCGCCGAGTCGCTGAAGTCGCGCCAGGTCGACACGGTGGTCGTGGTCACCACGCCGCTGGAGCGCGCGCGCCTCTACTATCGCTACCGCCCGGCCCAGGTCTGTATCGCGGCTGATCCTGACCTGTCGGCCCACCGCGCCTATGGTCTGCCATGGCCGCGGCTGGTCAAGGGCACCTCGCAATGGCCGCTGAGTGTGACCGTGGATGAATTTGAACGGGTGGCTGTCGACGCCGACGGCGAAGTCCCGGAGCCGATGCCGATATCTCAGGTCGGCCGGTTGCTCGACCGGGCCGACGGTTTCGAATACACCGCCATCGACGAGCACGACGCGGAGCGGACCTGGAACCTGATGACCGGACTGTTCCTGGTCGACCGGGAAGGGATGGTGCGCTGGCGCTACATCGAGGCGTTGGCCGATGTCACGGAATTGACCCGGTTTCCGAGTCAGGACGACATCGAGGCGGCGGTCGGAGGCTTAAGCCCCTGACCGGCGCAAGCCCTAATTGCCGGGCGCGATACGGGCGAGGACGTATTCGAGCTCGTTGGCGGCGAGGCTGTACCAGTTGCGCTCGGCCTGATCGCTGTCGTAGCGGTTCAGGATGCCGTTGATCATCGTCTGGGCGTATTCGGTCCGGCTTTGGGGCGCGGTGTCGGCGTCGATCTGGGCGGCGGTCTCGACGGCGGTGCGAAACGGCTTGTAAAGGCGGTCTTGCAAGCCAGCCGATCGGAAGACCTGATACAGACGTGCTTCCGACCCGCTGTTCAATAAGTCGCATGCGGTCTGTACCGCCAGGTTGGCGCGCCGGGCCAGGGCCATTTCGAAGAAGCGCCGTTCGCCGATACAGAGCGCGCGCAGAATGATGGTCGGGGTCAGCCGGTCCGATTCGCGGAGCTGGCGAACCAGCTTCGATATCTGATCATCGGTGCTGCCGGGGCTGAGCAGCGCCATGGTTGCCTTTTCCTGCGCCAGCATCGCCAGCCGATGGGCCAGATCTTCGGCCATGTCGCCGCGGGCGACGATGCGCGCGCGCAGGGCGTCCGAGACCAGATGCACCAGCCGCTCCATGACCCCGACCGGCAATTCGGAGCGATCGACCAGGGCGGTCTGCACGTCCTTGTCGCCGCCAAACCGATCGACCATGCGCTGCGCGATCCGATTCGAGATTTCGGCGCCGGCATTGCCGATCAGCGTAACCGCCACCGCCTCGTTGCCGTGCTCGACCAGGGCGGAGGACACCGGCGCCGAGACCTCGGGCCGGCGCGCGATCGCGATTTGTTTGGCGCTGGCGTCGGCGTGATCATGGGTCAGGGTCATCAGGTCGGGATCGTGGGCGACACTGACCAGCTTGGCCCCGACCGGATTGTGGATGATCTCGATCAGATCGTCGTCGGTCAGCACCTTCGAGGATTCCAGGATCGGCGTCGCCACCGCGACCAGATCACGCGCCAGCTCGAGCGCGATGTCATGGGGCAGCAGCGGCTCGTCGCGCAATCCTTCGGCCAGAGCCTGGCGGACCAGGACCTCGGCGTCGGTCACCAAGAGGCGGAAGATCTGGGTCGCGATCGCGCGTTCGCGCTCTGTGAGCGCGGCGGCGGTGAAATCGCCGGCGATCTTGGTAACGATTTCGCCGCGGTTGTGGGCCGAGGGCTCCTTGAGGAGCCGCTCGACATCGCCCCCCGACAGGGACGGCGTTGCGCGGCGGTCGTCCGGCTCGGGCATTCGGCCTGGTCAGGTCATGACCGCGGCTTGCGGCGCAGGATCACGGGGCGGCTGCCGCTAGCCACCGCCGTGGCCTCCGATATCGTAGTCGAGTGCCCAACCGAGTCCGTCCACCGTATCGCCGGCCGGGTGGTATTCGCAGCCGATCCAACCCTGGTAGCCGAGCGAATCGATCAAGTTGAACAGGAACGGATAATTGATCTCGCCCTGATCGGGTTCGTGGCGGCCCGGCACGCCGGCGATTTGGAAATGGCGAATGATGTCGAGATGGGTCCTTATCGTCTCGGCCAAGTCGCCGGTCATGATCTGGGCATGATAGAGATCGCATTGCAAAAACAAATTGTCGCTGCCGACCGCCTCGATCACGTCCCGGGCCTGGGCGGCGGTGTTCAGGAAATAGCCCGGCATGTCGTGCCGGCAATTGACCGGCTCAATGAGAATCCGGACCCCCCGCGCCCTTGCCGCGGCCGCCGCCGCCGCCAGATTGTCGAGATAGGTGGCGTGGGCGGCGGCGCGATCTTCGCCGTCGCCGAGTACGCCGGCGACCACATGAATCTGCGGACAGCGAAGCGCCTCGGCGTGATCGAGCGCCAGGGCGATCCCGTCCCGGAACTCCGCCTCGCGGCCGGGCCGGGCGGCCAAGCCGCGTTCGCCCGCCGCCCAGTCGCCCGGCGGAGTGTTGAACAGCGCCAGAACGAGCCCGTTCTCGGCCAGGCGGGTGTTGATCTCACCGGTGGGCCAGTCGTAGGGGAACAGAATTTCGACCGCGCCGAATCCGCAGTTCGCGGCGGCCCGGAACCGATCGAGGAAATCGAGTTCCGTAAACAACATCGTCAGGTTGGCGGCGAGTTTGGGCATCGGCGAGGCGATCAGTCCCGCGCCAAGGCGATTTCGGCCAGCCGGGCCAGGAAGCTGGCACCGATCGGCAGAATGTCGTCGTTGAAGTCGTAATGCGCGTTGTGAAGCTGGGCTTGGGTCGCTGAGTCGCCATTGCCGATCCAGGCATAGGCGCCGGGCTTGTTGTTCAGGAAAAACGAGAAATCCTCGGAGCCCATGACCTTGGGCTGATCCATCGCCGGGCCGCCGGTCACCTCGACGGCGACGGTCTCGGCGAATTCGGCTTCGCGGGCGTGGTTGGTGGTCGGCGGATAGCCGGGCCGGTAGTCCAACTCCGCCGAAACCCGGTGGGCCGCCGCGACGCCGCTCACCACGGTCTCGAGATTGCGCCGCGCGGCGGCGCCAACCTCGGCATCGAAATAGCGGATCGTGCCGCCCAGGGTGACATCGTCGGGGATCACGTTGAACGCATCGCCGCCGTGAATCTGGGTCACCGAGATCACCAGGGTCTTGTGAGGGTCCGTATTGCGCGACACCAGCGGTTGGATCGCGGCGACCATTGCCGCGGCCGCGACCACGGGATCGGCGGCGAGATGGGGCATGGCGCCATGGCCGCCGCGGCCCGTGACCGCGACCGAGAACGCGTCCGCCGCGGCCATGACCGTGCCCGGCGACACCGTGATCGTGCCCGCCGGCAGGCCCGGCATGTTGTGCATGCCGTAAATGGCATCGACCGGATAACGCGTGAACAGGCCATCGTCGATCATCGCCTGGGCACCGGCGAATCCCTCCTCGGCCGGTTGGAACACCAGCACGACAGTGCCATTGAAGTTGCGGGTCTCGGTCAGATAACGGGCCGCGCCCAGCAGCATGGTGGTGTGCCCGTCATGGCCGCAAGCGTGCATGCTTCCGTCATGGGCCGACTGGTACGGGAGGCCGGTCAGTTCGGTGATTGGCAGCGCATCCATATCGGCCCGCAGCCCGATCGTGGGGCCCGCGCCGTTGCGGATGACGCCGACGACGCCGGTTTTGCCGATCCCCTCGGCGATTTCGTCGATCCCGAACTCGCGAAGCAGGCCGGCGACTCGCCCGGCGGTCCGCTGTTCCTGATAGGCGAGTTCCGGGTAGCGGTGAATATCGCGGCGCCATTCGCGCATATCGTCGAGATAGGCGGAAATGCGATTGATGGTCGGCATGGGTCTTTCGGCTCCGGCTGTAGGGCCAAGTTTGGCGTCGGTCTGGTGGCCACGTTATCACGACCACCGAATTCCCGTCATCCGCCAGTTGCGCCGACGTGACGTCACAGGGCAAGAGCGAACCGGTGATCGCGGGCCGGTTGCGCGCCCCTCGGTTCGCCATGAGTTGGTTGCGCGAACCTTGTCGAAATGACACTATCCGGGTTCCCTCTGACTCATCGGGGATCGTGGCAACTTTTGGCCAATCCGGGCAGCAAGAGCGACGATATAGCGGCCATGGGAATTCTCGTGGTTGATGATCTTCCGGGCAATCGGGTGCTGCTCCAGCACATCCTGGAAGCGACCGGGTTCCAAAACGTGCTCCTGGCGGAATCCGCGGATCAGGCCTTCGGCGTGCTCGGCATGAACGGGGCCAAGACCGAACCCGGCGTCGTCGATCTGGTGTTGATGGACGTGATGATGCCGGGCATGGACGGCATCGAGGCCTGCCGGCGGATCAAGGCGTCGCCGGATTTGTGCGATACGCCGATCATGATGGTCACCGCGCTCAGCGAGGTCGAGAGCCTGGAGGACGCCTTCGCGGCCGGCGCGGTCGATTACATCACCAAGCCGATCAATCAGGTTGAACTGCACGCCCGGGTGCGCTCGGTGCTAGCCCTGAAGCAAGCGATGGACGAGCGTCGACACCGTGAGCGGGAGCTCGAGCGGCGCGAGAAGGAGCTGCTCGAGGTCACCCGGCTGCTCGAAGAGACCAATGAACGCCTGCGCCATCTGTCGACACTCGACGGCCTTACCGGGATCTCCAACCGGCGTCGGGTGATGGAATACATGGAGCAGGAATGGCGGCGCAGCGCCCGTGACCGGACCTGGCTGTCGGTGCTCATGATCGACGTGGATTTCTTCAAGAATTACAACGACAGCTGCGGCCATCAGGCGGGCGACGATTGCCTGTGGATGGTGGCCAACTGCTTGAAAAGGAATCTCAACCGCCCGGCCGACATGGTCGGGCGCTATGGCGGCGAGGAATTCATCGCGGTGTTGCCGGAAACGCCGCTCGACGGCGCGGTCAACGTCGCCGACATGGCGCGCGAAAGCATCGTTTCGCTGAACATCCCCCATCCGGATTCGGCCGTCGATCCCCGGGTCACGATCACCATTGGCGTGGCGAGCTGCATGCCCGGCGGCGATTCGACGATTTCGGACCTGATCACTGGCGCCGACCGTGCCTTGTACGAGGGCAAGGCCGCGGGCCGCAACCGGGTGGCCGCCGGTCAGGCGACGGCCGCGCCCGGCAAGCCGAGTGAAGAAGGGGAGGCCATGGTTCCAGACGCACAAGCGGCACCGGACCACGACTGAGACGGCGGTCCGGGTCCGGTGTGCGTCAGGGCCTGGGCCCGTAGAGGCCCTTGGCGGTGACCGCGTAATCGACCCGGCCCTCGGCCAGTGCGGTGGCACATTCCTCCGGCGTGTTGATGATCGGCTCTTCGTGGACGTTGAAACTGGTGTTGATCAGCGCCGGAACGCCGGTCGTCGCCTTGTAGCCGGAGAGAATGTCGAAATAGAGGGGATTGAGGGCGCGGCGAATGATCTGCGGACGGGCGGTGCCGTCAACGTGGACCACGGCCGGAATCCGCGGGCGCCATTGAGGACGCACCGGGCAAGTGACGGTCATGAACCGGGCCGCGTAGCGGGTCGCGGCGCTCAACTCGAACAAGGTATCGGCATCGTCCTCGGCGACGACCGGTGCGAACGGCATGAATTCGGTGCGCCCGAGCCGGTCGTTCAGGGTCTGATTGATGCCGGCGTCGGTTGCCGCCGCGAGGATTGAGCGCGCGCCGAGCGCGCGCGGGCCGTATTCCATGCCAGCCGTGAAGATCGCGACCACCCTCCCTTCGGCGAGCTTGGCCACCGCGGAATCGATGGGCCGGTCCGAGAGTTGCGCCAAGCACCCATTGGCGGCGAGCACCGCGTCGGCCCTCGCGCCATGGTCACGGCCCAGATACAGTGTTTCCAGTCGATAGCGCCGATCAAGCCAGCGTTTCAGCCCATCACGCTCGAGCAAATATTCGAGCACGCCGCCGGCGGCGAGTCCCGAATCGCTCATGGCCGGGTAGATGAACACCTCGTCGGCGCCGGATTCTTCGGCCAAGCGCTGATTGAGCCGGACGTTGCCGAACACGCCGCCGGCCAGCCCCAAGGCGGACGCCGGATAGCGTTCCAGCAACCGTTGCAGCGATCGGATCGTGAAAGTCTCCAGCAGCTTTTGAATCGAGCTGGCCACGTCGGCGGGCTCCGCGCCATCCGCGATCTCGAAGATGCGCTGGCGCATTGCCGGATAACTCTCGAACCGGGAGCCGATCTCGCCGTCCGGCGATACTTCGAACTGGCGCGCGAATTCGTCGTAAAGGGTCGGCGCGCCATAGGCGGCAAGACCGGTCAACTTGCCCTCGTGGCGGTTGATCTTGTAACCCAGCGCCTGAGTGGCGTAACCGTAGGCTAGGCCGAGACTGTCGATCGCCAAGGGCCGAAGCAGCGCGTCGCCATCGCCGAGCAAGGTCTTCAGACGGCCGTCGTGAAGCCGATGCAAGCTGTATTGGACGTTGTCGCCGCCGCCGTCGGACGTATACAGCAGGGCGCTGTCCCAATCGGTGTGAAACAGGGTCGGCAGGGCATGGGCGAAATGATGGTTGAAAAAGCGGACCTCCGCGGTCTCCCGCAAGCCCTGCTCGGCGCGAAATAAGGAGACGTCGAAGATACCCAGGGCATCGGTTCGCCGGGCGCGGATCAGTTCGCGCTCCATGCTCTTGTGCTTTTCCTTGCCGATCCATCGGCGTATCCGGCCCTCGAGCAAACGGCCGCCGGTGAAATGGCTGTAGTAGCGCCAGGGCAGCGCGGCGCGCCCCAGCGTGACCACGTCGATCTGATCGCGCCGGACGCCGGCGATGGCCAGGCATTCGTCGATCGCCTCGTCGGGAATGCGACCGCCGTCGATCTTGCGGCGCGTCAGCCGCTCGAGCTGAACCGCGGCCACCAGGCGATAATCCTCACACAGCACCGCGACCGCGTCATGGTAGCCCGGATGGACGCCCAGAATCAGCATTCGTGCTCAGCGAGGTTGCCGGAATGGCAAGCCGGGGCGACCGTCATCTCATGGCATGAAAGGCAGTTTTCGAACCGCGGAGCCGGCACTCTAGCGGGTCGGGGCGGGCCGCCGCAACGGGTGTGTCGCGCCCCGCGCGTCCGTGGCGAATTTCCGACCCGATCGACATGAAACCTGCTGTAATTCCGTGAAATAGCGCTAGATAGATATTGAGGGGTTTCCGCGTGGGGTGTGCTGGCCATGCCGAGCACGAGCGAACGATCGACGGTGGAGCAGTTGCGCGCCGAGCGCGACCGGTTCGTTGCGTTCGCCTTTTCGGCCGCCGACATGCTGTTGGAACTCGATGACCAGAGCCGCGTGGTTTATGCGGTCGGCGCCACCGCGGCCATGGCCGGGCATCCGCCGGAGCGTCTTGTCGGGATGAATATACTCGATCTGATCGCGGTGGCCGACCACGCCTTCGTCGGCGAACTCCTGGCGCAAGCCGGCAGGGGCAAGCGCATCGAGCCGGTGCTGGTCCAATTCGCCGATGGCCACGGTGATTCCGGGCAATTGGTGATGTCCGGCTACCGCATGTCCGATCTCAGCGATCATTATTTCTTGTCGTTTCGGACCGGTCGCCCCCTGGCCAGCCAGGCCGCCCGCGATGCGAAGCGGGACCCGGATAGCGGGCTGGTTGACGCCGAGTCGTTTCTTGGACTGGTTGGCGAAGCGGCGACGGGCGATCCGGACGGCGATCAGGAGTCGAACGTGACCCTGGTCAGCCTCGACGGTTACGAGGCGTTTCGCGCCCAGTTGTCGGATGAGGCGGCGAAGGCGCTGGTCGGCAAGATCGGGGCGCAGCTTCGGGCCTGTTCGGTCGATGGATTGTCGGCCGGGCAATTGGGGCCGGACAAATATGGCGTGCTGTCGGGTCCCGCCGCCGACCCGGCGGCGCTGGCGGATCAGATTCACGAGGCGACGGTTGATGCGGACCCCAACGGTGTCGGCCTCGACGTGGCGTCGACAGCGGTCGAGATCGGCGACGAGGCGCTTGGCGAAGAGGATATGTTGCGAGCGATCGCATATACCTTCAATCAATTCGCCAAGGCGCCCCACGGCACGTTCGACATCGGCAATCTGAATGAGAGTTACGAGTCGATGGTGCGCGACTCGGTCGATCGGATCACGAGTTTCCGCGACATCGTCAACGGTGGCGATTTTGCCGTCGCCTACCAACCGATTGTCGAATTGGAATCGGGCGCCGTCCACCATTTCGAGGCGTTGGCGCGTTTCGAATCCGGGGACAAGCAGGCGTCGCCCTACGAAACCATCGTCTTTGCCGAGGACTTGGGCATGATCGGCGATTTCGATCTGGCCATGTGCAAGCGGGTGGTCGAAACGGTCGAGAAACAGGCCGCGGCCGGCCGGGAGGTTTCGATCGCGGTGAATATCTCCACGCGCTCGTTGGGCAGCCGGCTGTTCGTCGATTCGATGCAGGCCGTGCTCGCGCGCCACCGCAAGGTCCGAAAGCGGATCCTGTTCGAGGTCACCGAATCCTCGGAAATCGACGATCTGAGCGCGATCGACGGCGTGATTCAGGAATTTCGCCGCGCCGGCCACGCCGTGTGCCTGGACGATTTCGGCGCCGGCGCGGCGGCCTTCCAGTATTTGCGGGCGCTCAAGGTCGATCTGGTCAAGATCGACGGCGCCTATGTTCGTGATGCGCTTACCGATCCCGGCGTGCGTGCGTTTCTCAAGGCCATGACCGGACTCTGCGGCGACCTCGGCATCGATACCGTGGGCGAGATGATCGAGGACCAGGCGACCGCCAAGTTTCTGATCGACAACGGCGTTCGCTATGGCCAGGGGTATTTCTACGGCCGGCCCGACACCGCTTTGGCCGACATGCTGATCGCCGCCGACAAGAGTTCGAAACCGAAGTCGGAATCCCGGCCGGCGATGAAAACCGGTCGGATCAGACGCCGCAAGAGCAAGATCACCGGCTGGGAATAGGCCTGCGCCGCCCGGCGCCCAAGGTCGGTTTGCGCTCACGGGGACCTGGCCATAGAATTCAGGCCACGGGTCCCCGCGATCCCCAATCCGCGGCAGCGCCGCCCACGGGCATGCCCGATCAGGTCGAAAGGAGCCCCCATGGCCGGCGCCAAACCGACCGAGCAATCCAGGCACATGGACCGCGCCCGCTACACGGCGTTTGCGTTTACCGCCGCGGACATCCTGCTGGAATTGGACGCGGCCGCGGTCATCCGTTTCGCCGCCGGACCGACCGTCGATCTGATCGGTCGGGAGCCTGACCATCTGGTCGGGACTCCGCTGTTCGATTTGATCGCCGCCGAGGACAAGGATTACAGCCGCCGGCTCCTGGACGCGGTCACCGACAGCGACCGCGCCGACATGATGCTGATCCGAATCGGCGACCGTCGCGGCCGCAAGATCCGGTTCGTCATGTCGGCTCGCAGGGTGCCGGAGTTCGGTGATCGTCTGTTCCTGGCACTGAGCCGCGCCAAGCCCAATGCGGCCGGCGATCTGGCCCGCGCGGCGGAGCGCGACCCCGAATCCGGATTGCTGGTCCGCGATGCTTTCGTCGCCATCGCCGGCGAGAAGTTGCGCACCGGCAGCGCGTTGGGAAACCCTTGCCGGATGACCCTGCTCGGTTTCGACGGCATCGATCGCCTGCGCGGTCATTACGGCGACGATGGTGTCGGCACGGTGCTGGCCGAATTGGGCGCGGCGCTGCGGGCACGCTCGATCGACGGCGATTCCGTGGGCCATCTGGGCGCCGACGTCTATGGCGTGATCCATGCCCGCGATCTCGGTCTCGACGGGGTCCGGCGTTGGCTGGAAACCCAGAGCCGGCCACTGGCCCGCGGCGAGCCCGTGACCGTGCGCTCGGTCAGCTTCGAACTCAATCCGGGCGGCTTGTCCGAGGCCGATGCGATCCGCGCGCTGGCTTACACGATCGATCAGTTTTCCGCCGCCGACGGCACCCTGCGCCTCGGCAGCCTAGTGGAGAGTCATCAGGCGATGCTCGACGCCACCCTCGGTCGCATGTCCGATTTCCGCAGCGCCGTTTCGGCGGGCAGCTTCCAGGTGGTGTTCCAGCCGATCGTCGACCTCAATTCACTCGAGGTGCATCATCACGAGGCCTTGGCGCGGTTTGCCGACCATGAAGCCGCCGGCTCGGCCGACGCCATGATCACCTTCGCCGAGGAAATCGGCATGATCGCCGAATTCGATCTGGCCATGTGCCGGCGGGTGGCGATGGCGATGGCAGCACATGGCGGCGGCGTGGGCGCGCCCATGGTCGCGGTCAATCTGTCGGCGCGGTCGCTGATGAGTTTCCATTTCATGGCCCGTCTGCGCGCCTACCTGGCGGATCTGCCGGCGCCGGTCCGCCAAGCCCTGATGTTCGAACTGACCGAGACCTACGACCTGGCCGATCTCGATGCCGCCAACGCCGTCCTCCAGCAATTGCGCGCCGCCGGCCATCTCATTTGTCTCGACGACTTCGGTGTCGGCGCCACGAACCTCGACTATCTGCGCCAGCTCGAGGTCGATTTCGTGAAGATCGACGGCGCCTATGTCCAAAGCGCCCGCGAAGGCGGTCGTGGCGCGGCGTTCATGAAAGGTCTCGCCCGATTATGCGCCGACTTGGGCCTCAGAACAGTGGCCGAAATGGTCGAGGATCAGACCACCGCCGATCTGCTGCGCGCGGCCGGAATCGGCTACGGCCAGGGCTTTCTGTTCGGCCGGCCCGAACTCGAGCTGCCGCGGCCCTGACCGGTTCGCCGTGGCCGCCGGATTTGCCCAAGATCGGCGGCGGCGTTACAGTGGCAAGGTGGCTTTGGGACACCATGTCCCGCGGAGACGGTGCGATGGCGCAGCGAACTGGCATGGGCGTGGCGACCGCGCTGGTGTTGGCGGCCGCGGGAGCCGCGGCGTCGGCCCAGGAGGCGCATTACGATCCGAACCAACTGACCATCGAATTCACCGGGCCGCCGCTGGTCGAGGTGATCGCGGTCGATGAATTGGCCGAGGAGGAGGAATTTCGGGGCCGCTACGCGGGTGTTGTCGCCGGCGAGCCCGAGGATTTGTTCGCCGGGGTCGAGGTGAACTGCGAATTCGAAGGTCTTGCCGCCCCGGGGCGGGCGTTGTCCGGCGGCTTTACCACGGTCGAGGATGTCGCTGGGAGATGCCTGTTCACGGCCGACAATGGCGATGTGGCGATCGCCGAGTGGACCTGCCGGACCGGCGCGATGATGACCTCGGATGCCCGTTGCGAGGGCAAGGCCGAGTGGGTCGAGGGCACCGGAAAATTCGCCGGCATCACCGGCACGGCGCGGTTCCACAGCGATCTGTTCCTGCAGCCCGGCAAGGGGTTCGCCAAATGGAAGGGCGAATGGCGGATCAACGCCGTGGCACAGCTCGGCCGCTGACCGGTCGCGCGGCGCGCGGCGGGGGCTCGCGGCGGTTCCGGGTGCGGAGCCGCCCCGTCATTGTCGGGGGCCGACGATCCATGGGAGAGGGTGAGCATGACTGAGGAGCAGGGCAACAGCCTCGACGGCAAGGTCGCCATCGTCACCGGCGCCGCGCGCGGGCTGGGCCGCCAATATGGGCTGCGCCTGGCTCAGGCCGGCGCCGCCGTGGTCCTCGGGGACCGGCTCGATTGCGCGGACAGCATGGCGGCGGTGGCGGCCGCGGGCGGCCAAGGCATCGCGGTCGAAGTCGATGTCGCCGATACCGCCAGCTGCCAGGCGATGGCCGCGCAAGCCATCGACAGGTTCGGGCGGATCGACGTTCTGATCAACAACGCCGCGCTCTACGGCGGGCTGAACACCGGCCCGTTCGAACGCCTCGACGAGGCCGAATGGGATGCCTGCATGGCGGTCAACGTCAAGGGCATCTGGAACTGCTGCAAGGCGGTGGTCGCGCCGATGCGCGAACAGGACGGTGGCAGCATCGTCAACATTTCCTCCCTGGCGGCCACCTACGGTTTGCCCAACGCGCTGCACTACACCACCTCGAAAGCGGCGGTGATCGGCCTCACCCGTGGCCTCGCGCGCGAGCTCGGGCGCCATTGGATTCGGGTCAACGCGATCGCGCCGAGCGCGGTGATGACCGAAGGCACGGCCGAATTCATGGGCGAACGACTGGAGCGCGCCGCCGAGGTGATCCGCAACATGCAGGCGCTCAGACGCAATCTCGATCCCGACGATCTGGCCGGAACCGTGCTCTACCTGGCCAGTGACGCCAGCCGGTTCGTCACCGGCCAAACCATCATGGTCGACGGCGGCACGACATTTCTGTAGGTGCGGCCGGCCGCGCCTCTGTACGCGGCGGGGCCGCCCGGCGCACCTCACATGGGCGGCTCGACCCCGTCGGTGCCGACCGCGATCGCCGGCGAGACGGTGCCGCCGCCCGTGTCCAGCGCCAGCAAGAACACCTTCCCGCCCGCCATCAAGGCATCGCGGCCAAGGTGCCGCGCATGTGATAAACGTCCCAAGCCCTGGCCGGGGCCACCAGCGGCGGCCACGACATCACGATCGCGCCGGCAATTGCCACCATTGTTCTGGGTTCACTCCACATCTCGTTCTCCCAATATTATTGATTCATGGGTTGATGGCGAGCGAGTGGGGCCGCTCCATCGGCGGGCGGCACTCTATGGCGGCGTTCGGAGTTGACGATACGCCGAGTTGCGTCCAAAGACCGCTTTTTTTGGTGACGGCGATCACATTCCGGTTCAATTGTCCGTGATTCGGGGTGGTGGGCCGCGCACCCGATAACCATGTATCCAGATAAAGCGATCCTTAACCGAAGGGAGGTTTAATGGGGGCCTGACCGCGGCAAGCCGAAGGAGCCAGACATGGCGCAGTATCGGACCAAACATGTGGACGATTTCGAACAGATTGTCTTTTGCGAGGATACCGAGGCCGGGCTCGAGGCGATCATCGCGATTCACGACACCACCCTCGGTCCGGCGCTGGGCGGTTGTCGACTCTGGCCCTACCCAAACGAGCGTGAAGCCTTTGACGACGTGATGCGTCTGGCCCGCGGCATGACTCGTAAGGCCGCGATGGCGGGCCTGCCGCTGGGTGGCGGCAAGGCGGTCATCATCGCCGATCCCAAGACCGCCGCGCGCCCTGCATTGTTGGTCGGTTTCGGCCGCTTCGTCGATCGCCTTGGCGGTCGTTACATCACCGCCGAGGATGTCGGCACCTCGACCGAGGATATGGAAATCGTGGCCTGCGAGACCCGCCATGTGTCCGGGCGGCGGACGGGCAGCGGCGACCCTTCGCCGCACACAGCTTACGGCGTCTTCACCGGCATCCGTGCCGCCGTCCGCCATTGCCTGGGCGGCGACAGTCTCATCGGCGCCAAGGTGGCGGTGCAGGGGCTCGGCCATGTCGGGATGAATCTGTGCCGGTTGCTCCACGACGCCGGCGCCGACCTGTTCGTGACCGATATCGCCGCCGCGCCGATCGCGAGAGCGGCCGAGAAGTTCGGCGCCCATGCGGTGGCGCCCGATGCCATTTACGATGTCGCCGCCGATCTGTTCGCGCCTTGCGCTTTGGGCGGGGCGATCAGCGCCGATACGGTGCGCCGGCTGAAGGTCGGTATTGTCGCCGGTTCGGCCAACAATCAGCTCTCGGAACCCAGTGATGGCGCCGCCTTGGCGGGGCGCGGAATCCTCTATGCACCCGATTACGTGATCAATGCCGGCGGCCTGATCAACGTTTCCTGGGACGTGACCAATCCCGACCTTCCGTATGATTCGAACCTGATGCGGGCTCGGGTCGAAAGGATCGGGCCGACATTGACCGATATTTTCAATCGCGCCAAGGCCGAGCGGCGCCCGACCAACGAGATCGCCGATGCCGTCGCCGATGCGCGCCTATCCCACGCCCAGGCCGCTTGAGGCCGGAGTCACAACCGCCCCGGCCCTCCGCTGGCAAGGAGGGCCGGGGCGGCGAGTGACCTTGACCGCCTGGAGGCGGTTCTAGCCCGGATATCTCACCGAATATAGATGCATCGGGGCTCTGAATCGGCGATAATTCTTCTACATCAAAGGCTTATCGGATTGCAGAGGA
>CAJWQN010000033.1 GCA_913045505.1 uncultured Rhodospirillaceae bacterium
TCGGGGTTCGGGTTGATGCAAATCAAAATATCGCCATGTGCTTCGTGTCAATACTGAGGTTTCGTGTCAATACTCAGATGAAGTCCGACGGCCCACCCTTCGGAGATCCATCGATGCGAATCGCGCCGCGCCCGCTCAGCCACTATCCCTGGTTCGCGCGGCTGTTGTTCTGGAATCAGCGGCGGCGCTACGGCCAGGTGTTGGAGCCGGGCCTGCTGTGGGCGCGCTCGCCGTGGGTGTTCGCGGCCTTGGCCCTGCTCTACGGCGCGCTCGACCGGTCCCGCTCGCCGCTGTCGCCGGCGCTTCGCGCCTTGGTCACGGTCCGGGTATCGCAGATCAATCACTGCGCGTTTTGCGTCGACATCAACGCCGCCACCCTGGCCAAGCGGGGTGTCGGCCCGGACAAGATCGCCGCCCTCGCCGATTGGCGGACCAGCGATCTGTTCGACTCCCTGGAGCGGGCGGTGATCCGAACTATGATCTCG
Organism: uncultured Rhodospirillaceae bacterium; assembly: GCA_913045505.1. GTDB lineage: Bacteria > Pseudomonadota > Alphaproteobacteria > UBA7887 > UBA7887 > CAJWQN01. The sequence goes on from CAJWQN010000033.1 coordinate 486, forward strand.
GCGTTCGTGCGCCAGCGTTGATCGAGATCAAGGCCGGGCTCGAGGTCCGATGACGGTTGGTGGTGATGTCCGATCCGGCGAGTCTCAAGCGTAGCCTGTCCTTGCCCCTGGTCACCCTTTACGGGCTCGGCACCACCATCGGCGCCGGGATTTACGTGCTGGTCGGCAAAGTCGCCGAACGCGCCGGCATGTTGGCGCCGATGTCGTTCCTGGTCGCGTTGCTGTTGGCGGCCTTGACCGCCTTTTCGTTCGCCGAACTCGCCGCCCGGTACCCGCGAAGCGCCGGCGAGGCGGTCTATATCAGGGAGGGCTTGCGCGTGCCCGCGGTGGCGGTGGCGGTGGGTCTGCTGGTGGCCTTCGCCGGAATCGCGTCCGCGGCCGCGATCGCCAACGGTTTCGTCGGCTATCTGGGGCAGTTCGTGACAACGCCCGAGACCGCCACCGTCGCCCTGCTTGTGCTGGCGCTGGGCCTGACCGCGGCCTGGGGCATCGCCCAATCGGTCACGATCGCGGCGATCCTGACCGTGGTCGAAATCGTCGGGCTGGTGATGGTGATCGCGGGCGCCGGCGACAGCCTGACCACGCTTCCCGACCGGATTGGCGAACTGGTGCCCTCGGTGGACGGGGCGGCTTGGCTCGGAATCCTCGGCGGCGCGGTGCTCGCCTTCTACGCCTTTCTCGGCTTCGAGGACATGGTCAATGTCGCCGAGGAGGTCACCGACGTGACCCACACCCTGCCGCGCGCGATCATCCTCACCCTGATCGCCACGGGGCTACTCTATATCGCTCTGAGCGTGGTCGCGGTGCTGGCGGTGCCAGTGGCCGATTTGGCCGCGAGCGAGGCGCCCTTGGCCCTGATATTCGCCCGCACCACCGGCATGTCGCCGGCGATCATCGTCGTCATCGCCCTGTTTTCGGTGATCAACGGCGCCCTGATCCAGGTGATCATGGCGTCGCGGGTGATTTACGGCATGGCGGCGCAGGGCTGGCTGCCCAGGGGGCTGGCCAAGGTGTCGCCGCGGACCCGGACACCGCTATGGGCGACCGCTCTGGTCACCGCCTTGGTGATGACCTTTGCCCTGCTGTTGCCGCTTGTCACCCTGGCCGAACTCACGTCGATGACGACATTGGTCATCTTTTGTCTGGTCAATCTTGCGTTGTGGCGAATCAAGTCCCGCGCTGGCGGGCCGGTGTCGGAGGTGATCTATCCAAAATGGATTCCGGTCGTCGGTTTCCTGGTCAGCGGCGCATTGGCGATGTTCCAGGTCGCGGTTTTCCTGGGCTGACGCTGATCCATGCGGACCCGGCTGGCTGGCGGCGCTATAGTATGACGTGACCTGCGCGCCTTCGTGCCGGCGCGCGAGACGGAGCGGAGACGCCGGTATGGCGCCCATGCCGAAGTGGCTGGCTTTCGCGGTGGTCGGCGCCATGGTGCTGCTGGCGGTGATGCTGTCGAACCAGGACTTCGAAACGGCCACCATCGCCGAAGTGCCCTACAGCACTTTCAAGCAGCTCGTCGCCGATGGCGAGGTCGACTCGGTGACGTTGCAGGGCGAGGCGGCGACGGCGGTGCTGAAACGCGCGCGGACGATTGCCGGCGCCCCGGCGCCGACCACCGAAATCATGACCCGGATTCCGGCGTTCGGCGATCCGGCGCTGTTGCCGTCGCTCGACGCCCAAGACGTGACCTATCGGAGCCTGCCCACGGCCGAGAGCGGCTCCGGTCGTTGGTTCTTGGTGCTTCTGCCGTGGCTGCTGCTGCTCGGGTTCTACTGGTGGTATTGGGGCCGCATGTCCAAGACCCTGATGGGCCGGATGGGTGGCGCCGGGATCGGGGACTTTCTGACCGGCGCCTCGCGCAAGCAGGCCAAGGACGCGCCGCGGATTACGTTCGACGACGTCGCCGGCCAGGACAATGCCAAGCGCGAGGTCGCGGAATTGGTCGATTTCCTGCGCGATCCGGCCCGGTACACCCGGCTCGGCGCCGAGGCGCCGCGTGGGGTGTTGCTGATCGGCCCGCCCGGTACCGGCAAGACCCTGCTGGCGCGGGCCCTGGCCGGCGAGGCCAAGGTGCCGTTCTTTCACACCTCCGCTTCCGAGTTCATCGAGATGTTCGTGGGCGTCGGGGCGTCGCGGGTCCGTCAAATGTTCGACGAGGCCAAGAAACGGGCGCCGGCGATCATTTTCATGGACGAACTCGACAGCGTCGGCCGAGTCCGCGGCGCCGGTCTCGGCGGCGGTCACGACGAACGCGAGCAGACCCTGAACCAGATACTGGCCGAGATGGACGGCTTCGCCGGCCATGAAGCGGTGATCGTGCTCGCCGCGACCAACCGGCCCGATGTCCTCGATCCGGCGTTGCTGCGCCCCGGCCGGTTCGACCGCCACGTGACCTTGGAGCTTCCCGACAAGGACGCGCGCAAGGCGATTCTCGTGGTCCATACGGCGAAGATGCCGCTCGGGCCCGATGTGGACCTGGATGCGATCGCGGCCGGCACGCCCGGCTTTTCCGGCGCCGACCTCAAGAATCTGGCCAACGAGGCGGCGATGGCGGCGGCCCGCGACGGCGCCGACAAGATCGCCATGCGCCAGTTCGAGGATATGCGCGACAAGGTGATGATGGGCTCGGTGCGCACCCTCGCCATCCAGCCCGACGAGCACCATCGCCTGGCGGTTCACGAAGCGGGACATACTGCCGTCGCTTACTATCTGCCCGAAGCCGATCCGCTCTATAAGGTCACCATCATCCCCCGGGGCCGGGCGCTGGGCAGCACCCATATGCTGCCCGAGCAGGAGCGGCACACCCTGCCCGAGCCGTATCTGAAGGACCGCCTGGCGGTCATGCTGGCCGGGCGGATCGCGGAAAAAATCATTCTCGGCAGCACAAGTTCGGGCGCCGACGACGACATCCGCCAGGCGAGCCAGCTCGCCCGGGCGATGGTCGCGCGTTGGGGCATGTCGGAGGCCGTGGGGCCGGTCGATCTGCGCCAGAGCGACGAGCATCCGTTCCTGGGGCGCGAGATCGCCCAGCCGAGGCGGTTCAGCGAAACCACGGCCCATGAAGTGGATCAGGGGGTGGCGGCGCTGCTCGAGGAGGCCGAGGCCCGAGCCGGTGACGTGCTCGGCGCCCATCGGCGTGAATTCGGCGTTCTGGTCGCCGGGCTGGAGCGAAACGAGAGTCTGGACCGCGCCCAGATCGATGCCTGCCTGGGGTCGGCGCCCGAACCTGTCGCCGACCTCGACGCCGATAGGGACCCATGACCGACAAAGACGACTGGGTCTTGCGGTTCGACGGATTCGACCCCGCCCAGGAGGGTTTGCGCGAGGCTTTGTGCACCCTCGGCAACGGCATCTTCGCCACCCGCGGCGCGGCCGCCGAGGCCCATGCCGACGACATTCACTACCCCGGCACCTATCTGGCCGGTGGCTACAACCGGCTCGAAACCCGAGTCGCCGATCGAACGGTCACCAACGAGGATCTGGTCAACTGCCCGAACTGGCTGCCCCTGACCTACCGTCTGGGTGACGACGACCGCTGGTTCAACCTGCGCGCGGTCGAGATTACCGGCTATTGCCAGGAACTCGACCTGCGCCAAGGCCTGCTGTCACGCCACATTTCGTACACCGACCCGTCTGGCCACCGGTTCACCGTGCGATCGCGTCGTCTGGTCCATATGGCCGACCCGCATTTGGCCGCGACCGAGACCACCGTCACCTCGTTGGACTGGTCGGGTCCGATCACTTTTCGCTCGGGACTCGACGGCTCCGTGGTCAATGCCGGCGTCGCCCGCTACCGGGCACTAGCCGGCAAGCATCTGGAGATGATCGATCACGGCGCGGCGGCCGATGGGTCGGTCATTCATCTTCTCGCCCGCACCAGCCAGTCGCGAATCGAGATCGCTCTCGCCGCCCGCACCCGGCTGTATCGCGGCGACGCGCCGACCACGGCCCATGTCGGGCCGTATCACCGGGACGGATTCGTGGCCACCGACATCACCGACCGGCTCGAAGCCGGGACAAGCCTGCGGATCGAAAAAGTGGCGGCACTTTTCAGCTCCCGCGACCCGGCGATCTCGGAAAGCGCCACCGAAGCCGGGCGCGCGGTCGCCGAAGCCGGCGATTTCGAGGCTTTGAAAGCCAGCCACGCGCGGGCCTGGGCGGCCTTGTGGGGGCGGTGCGACATCACCCTGACGGCGGATGACCACGCCCAGACCTCGCTCCGGCTCAACATTTTTCACCTGTTGCAGACCATCTCGCCCAACACGGTCGCGCGCGACGTCGGGGTGCCGGCCCGCGGCCTCCACGGCGAGGCCTATCGCGGCCATGTCTTCTGGGACGAACTGTTCATCTTTCCGAGCTACACCGGCAAGTTGCCGGACATCACCCGCGCGCTGCTGATGTATCGCTATCGCCGGCTCGGCGCCGCCCGGCGCTTGGCCGCGGCGGGCGGGTTCCGAGGCGCCATGTATCCATGGCAGAGCGGCAGCAACGGCGACGAGGAAACCCAATCGGTTCACCTCAATCCGCGGTCCGGGCGCTGGCTCGCCGACAACAGCCGTTTGCAGCGCCACGTCAATCTGGCGGTCGCCTACAACGTCTGGCGCTACGTCCAGGCGACCGGCGACCGGACCTTCCTGCATCTCCACGGGGCCGAGATGCTGATCGAGATCGCGCGCTTCCTCGACAGCCTGTGCCTCAAGGACGCACCAACAGGCCGCTACCAGATCACGGGTGTGATGGGGCCGGACGAATATCACGACGGCTATCCGGACCGAGACCAGCCCGGGATCGACAACAACGCCTACACCAACGTGATGTGCGCCTGGGTCCTGACCCGTACCCTGCAGATGCTCGACGAGCTGGCGCCGGACGTGCGCCGAGAACTGGCCGCGAAGCTGAAGCTCACCGATGGCGAATGCGACCGTTGGCGGGATATCACCCGGCGCATGCTGGTGCCGTTTCACGACGGCGGCATCATCAGCCAATTCCAGGGCTACGAGAAGCTCGAACCATTCGACTGGCCGGGCTATCGGGCCAAGTACGGCGACATCGCGCGCCTCGACCGGATTCTGGAGGCGGAGGGCGACAACCCCAATCGCTATCAGCTTTCCAAGCAGGCCGATGTCTGCATGCTGTTCTTCCTGTTGCCCCGCGACAACCTCGAGTCGGTCCTCAACCGGCTCGGCTATGGGTTCGATGACGCCCTGGTGCGGCGCAACGTCGAGTATTATCTGGCCCGCACCTCTCATGGCTCGACCCTGAGCAGCGTGGTCCATGCCTCGGTGCTGGCGGCGGTCGATCCCGACCGCGCCTGGCCGCTGTTCCACGCCGCGCTGCGCGCGGACCAGCGCGACGCCCTGGGCGGCACCACCCGCGAGGGCATCCATCTGGGCGCGATGGCGGGGGCGGTCGATATCATCGAACGCGCTTACGCCGGCATCGATCGGTTGGGAGCACATCTGCGCATCAACCCACGCCTGCCGCGCGCGATCGAAACTCTCACCCTCAAGGTCAACTTTCGCCGCCGCTGGTACACGCTCCGGTTCGCCGGCCAGCGGCTGCATATCGGCTTGGCGCCCGATGGCGGCGATGCCGCGACGGTTGCCGTCCTCGGCCTTCACCATACCCTGGAGCCGGGCGGGTCGATCGCGGTCGATTTGCCGCCGCGCCAAAAGCCGTAAACCGTCATTCCCTTACCTTGTGATCGCGGTCACGCAGGCGGGAACGGCCCTCGGGTCCACGGCCGAGTCTGTTTCGACGTCGATGGCGTCCATGCCCTGTCGGTCCCGGCCGTTTCTGGAATATAGTCGATTCCCGCGCAGCCGCGAAGCCGAGCCATGCCGATACAGTCCCATACCCGAAGCCGGCCGGTTCCGAGACCCGCCACCGATCCATGACCTCCGACCCCCCGGCCCCGTCGCAGACGGCGATCTTCACCGAATTGGTGCGCGACCATATGCGGGCGGCACCGGTCGCGGTGGCGGCGGGCACGCCGGCGGCCGACGCGGTGGCGCGGATGGCCGCCGGCGCCGCCAGCGCATTGGTGGTGACCGCGACCGGCGGCGCCGTCGCCGGCCTGGTGACCGAGCAGGACGTCACCCGCCGAATCGCTTATCGACTCGACGGCGCGGAGCCGATCGAGGAGGCCATGTCGAGCCCGGTGACGGTGATCCGCGACGACGACTACCTCTATCACGCGATCGGGGTCATGCGTCGGCGGCGCTTGCGGCACATGCCGGTGGTCGATGCCAGCGGCGCCGCGGTCGGTATTTTCGAGTTGCACGATGCCCTGTCGGTGGCGTCGGCACAGATGGTCGATCGCATCGATAAGCTGACCCATGAGGGAACCATCGCCGGGCTTGCCCAGGTCAAGCATGCCCAGGCCGCCGTCGCCGATCAGCTCCTGGCCGACAACCTGCCGGCGCCCGACGTTCTCGGCTTGATCAGCCAGGTCAACGGCGATTTGTACCGCCGCGCCATGGCGCTGTCGCTGACGGCCATGGCCGGAGCCGGGGAAGCGGAGCCGCCGGTCCCCTTCGCCCTGATCGTGATGGGCTCGGGCGGGCGCGGCGAAAGCGCGATTACCGCCGATCAGGACAACGGGCTGATCATCGCCGATTATCCGGACGCCGATCACGACGCCATCGACGGCTTCTTTCGCCGGCTCGCTGCGCGCATGACCGAGACCTTGGATGCGATCGGCTTGCCGTTTTGCCGGGGGGGGGTGATGGCGACCAATCCGTTGTGGCGCAAGACCCTCGGCCAATGGCGGACGCAGATCGACGGGTGGATGCGCCGCCCGGCCGAGGCGCCCCTGCGGCTGGCGGATATCTTTTTCGATTTCCGAGCCGTCCACGGCGATCCGACCCTGGCGCGGGCGTTGCGCGACCATGTCACGGAGCGCGCGGCGCGGGCGTCGGCCTTCCTCAATGCCATGCAGGCGGCGCAAAGCGACCATCGCACCGCGCTGGGCCTGTTCGGGCGCCTACAAACCGAGCCTGGACGCGCCCATCGTGGCCAGATCAACCTCAAATACCGGGCCGGGCTGCCGCTGGTCGAGGCGCTCAGGCTGTTGGCGTTGCGCCACGGTGTTGCCGAGACCGGGACGATGGCGCGAATCGCGGCGCTGGCCGAGGCCGGCGTTCTGGAGCGGGACGAGCACGAGCGCTTACGAGATGCGTTCATGGTGATCACCGAATTGTTGTTGCGCCATCAAATTCGGTCGCTCGCGGCCGGCGGCGTGGTCGATAGCTGGATTCGCCGTGGCCAATTGCGGTCGCGCGCGCGCCGGCGGCTGGTCGAATCCCTGAAGGCCATCGAAAGCTTGCGGGCATGGGTCAGAAGCGAGTTCACGGCCGACGCCTTTTGAGGCGCCCGGCACTGGCGCTGGTCGCGTTGGCCGCCGGCGGACTTGGCGCGGCGTCGGCCGGGGCGGTTGGGCTGGCGCTGTGGCCGGGCGGAGTCGCCGCCGGATCGCTGGTCGGCCTCGGCGCGATCGTCGGTGGGATCGCGTTGTGGCTGCTGTTCGCGAAGCTGGTCCGGCTCCATGACGGGCTCGATTCGGTGCGCGGCGACATCGCGACCCTGATCGCCCATGGGGTGGCGGACAACGGGCTCGGACCGGCGCCCGGCGGCGACGCGGACGCGGCACGGCTGGCGGCGCTGGTGGCCGATCTCTCGGCGGCGCTGGCCGGGCGCCGGCAGGCGCGCCTCGCGGCCATCCTCGCCACTCTCGGCGATGCCGTGGTGGTGGCCACCGATTCGGGCCAGGTCAGCCTGGTCAATGGCGCCGCCAAGGCACTGCTCGGCGCCGAGCGGGTCGCGGTCGGCACCAGCCTCTACGCGGCGCTCGATCGGAACCAGGCGGCGGCGGCGGCGGCGCGGGCGCGGGCCGACTCCGGTGCGGTCGAGATTCGGCTGGAGAGGGTGGATGGCACGGGGCTGGATGCCCGCGTCGCCGATCTCGGCGGGCATGGCGGCACCGTTTACAGCTTCACCGCGGCGGCCGCGCGAGCGCCGAGCGCGATCGACCACGATCTGGCTCTTCACGATCCGATGCCGGCCCCGGCACCCGTGGTCGAAGACACGCCGTTGGCGGCGCTCCCGGTGGTGGTGGTCGACATCGAAACCACGGGTCTCGACGTGGATCGCGATCGCCTGGTGTCGCTGGGCGCCGTCCAGGTCCAGGGGAGTGTCATCATGCGCGCGGGCGTGCTCGACCTGCTGGTCAATCCGGGGCTGGCGATCCCCGCTCGATCGACGCGAATCCACGGCATCACCGACGCCATGGTGGCGGACTCGCCGCCGTTCCGGGATATCGCCGACAGGTTCGCCGATTTCGCCCGTGGCCGGATCGTGGTCGGACATCAGATCGGGTTCGACCTGGCGGTGATGGGTGCCGAATCGAACCGTTGCGGGCGTCCGTGGACGCCACTTTCGGCGCTGGATCTGGTCCAACTCGGCGCCGCGCTGGAGCCGCGGGCGGAGGATTTGTCGCTGGAAGGTATGGCGGCCCGCCGCGGGGTGGCGATCGCCGGCCGCCACACCGCCCTCGGCGATGCCCTGGTCACCGCCGAATTGTGGCTTCGGCTGTGGCCGCGCTTGGCCGAGCGAGGGATCGACACGTTTGGCGCCGCGCGCCGTTTCGCGGGGCGCGCCCGCGCCGTGATCCGAGGCCAGCGCCAATCGGGCTGGTAGCGGGGGTTCAGCCGGCGGGGCGCGGCGCGATGCGCGTGCCGGGGTCGACACGGTCGCTGGGGTGCAGCACCACCCGTTCGCCGCCGGCGAGTCCATCCAGCACCTCGGCCGCGCGGCCGTTGCCGTGGCCGATCTCGACGATGCGGCGCGCGGCGCGGCCGTCCGATTCGACGAACACCGCCCAACGGTCGCCGGCGCGGAACAGGGCGCTGGTCGGAATCTTGAGCACGTCGTCGGCGCGCCAGATGACGATGCGCGCCTCGACCCGGTAGCCATGGCCCAAGGCTTGGCGGGATTCGGGCGCTCCGGTAAAGTCGATGATCACGTTGACCCGCTGCTCCTCGATGCCCAGCGCCGAGACCTTGGTGAAGCCGGTCGGCTCGACGCGGCGCACCCGCCCCTCGAGCATCCCCTCGCCACCCCAACCCTCGATCCGAACCGGGGCCCCCTCGCCGACCTTGACCGCGTCCGAGGACAACAGATCGACGACGATTTCAAGATCGCGCGGGTCGCCGATCTCGACCAGGGGCGCGCCACCGGCGACCACCGCCTCGCTTTCTTGGACCAGGGTGAGCACCCGTCCGCTGACCGGCGCCCTCACGTCGACACAACAGGCTTCGGATTCGTCGCCGCCGTCTTCGCCGGGCTCGATCAGCGCCGCCCGCGCGGTCTCCAGTTCGTGCAGGCGAACGTCGAGCGCCGCCCGCGCCGCCGCCGCCGCCGCGTCGCGCGTGTGGTATTCGAGTTTCGCGCTGTCCAGGGCGCGCTCGGAAATGGTGCCGCGTTCGGCCAGCCTGCTCGCCCGATCCAGGTCGGCCCGCGCGAATTCGAGCTCGGCCAGGCCGCGCGTGAGTTCGGCCTCGGCGAGCAGCTTGGCGGCCGCCGCGGCCTCCACCGCCGCTTCCGCTTGGCGCCGACCGCGCCGGTCGAGAAACGCGGGATCGCCGGGTTCGATGGTGGCGAGGACGGTCTCGCCGGCGACCACCGCGTCACCGACATGGCGCTCGATTCGAAGCACGCGCCCCGCCACCGGCGCCGAGACCACATAGACTTCCCTGACCCGCGTCCGGCCGTCACCGTCCACCGTGACGCTGAGCGGGCCGCGCGCGACCACCGCCAAGTCCACCGGCACGGGCCGCGGCCAGAACGCGTAAACGAGTCCGGCCACGACGATGATGCCGACAAGCGCGGGACCCAGAAATCGTCGTCCCTGTAGAGCCATGATCAACCTACTCCCGTGTCTTGAGCACTGTGATCAGGTCCAGCCGGTCGATACGCCGGCGCACCAGCAAGGCGGACGCGGCGGACGCGGCGATCACCACCCCCACCGCCATGCCATAGGTATCGGGCGCCACGACGAGTGGGATGCGATACAGTTCGGTCGCGGTTTGCGCCGTTATGTACCATGCCAGTCCGTAACCGATGACGCAGCCGATCGGCAAAGCGACCAGGGTCAGAAGCATGAACTCGCCCAACAGCACGGCGGACACCTCTCCGCGCGTGAAGCCGAGCACGCGTAGGCTCGCCAGTTCACGGCCACGCTCCGACAGGGCGATGCGCGCGCTGTTATAGACCGTCCCGGCGGCGAGCAATCCACCGAATCCGACATAGAACGAGATGATGATGTACATGGTCTCGGCCATGGTTTCGTTGAAGGTCCGCAGCGCGGCGTTGTGCAGCACGACGCCGGCCACCGCCGGGGCTTCCTTCAGGGCGCGATACAGCGCTCCGACCCGCGCCGAATCGACAAGCAGTGACGCGCCGGAGACGAGCGGCCCCTCCTCCATCAATCGGTTGAGGGTGTTTAAGTCCATATAGGCCGGCGTGGCGATGTACTCTTCGACGACCGCGCTCACCGGCAGTTCCCGGACCGGCCGGCGCCCCTCCAAGACCTCGAGCGTGATCCGATCGCCGCGGCCCGCGCCAAGTCGTCTGGCCAACTCCGTCGACAGCGCGATGCCCCGATCGGGTGGCGATTGCGGGCGCAGGTCCGTGTCCAGCAGGCGCCACAGATCGGCATCCCGGCGGAGCCCGGTGATCGCCACCCGTTCGGCGCGCGCGCCGAATCCGAGACGCACCGCCACGGCGCGATAGGGTTCCGTGGCCATGACCCCCGGTAGCCGACTCATTTCATTCGTTGCGGCGGCGCTCCGTGGCTCGATCAGAGTCACCGTCACGTCCTGGCGTTGAGCGTGGTGGAAATAGACCTCGATCAAGTGGTCGATCGCGTCGAAGAAGAACAACGTCGAAACCAGGATCGCCAGGCTCAAGGACAGGCCAAGGGTGGTCATTGCCGCGCGGCCGGGCCAGCGCAGGATGTGGCGCAGGACCATGCGCGACGGCTGGCCGAGCAGGCGCGCGGGGATCAGCCCCTCGAATGCGGCGCGGGTGTAGACCGCCGGCGCCGGCGGCGCCATGGCCACGGCCGGGGCGAGTCGCGCGGCGCGACGAACCGCGCCCAGCGTTCCAACGATTCCGACCGTCAGAGTCATCACCGCGGCCGCGACGAAGACATCGCCGCCAGGCCGGTAATGCAGGAACGGGAAACGGAAGAGTTCGGTATACATCTCGGTTAAAGCGCGACCCAACCAGGCGCCGCCCGCGACGCCAAAGGCGATGCCGAGAACCAGCACCACCAGGACGAACTTGACGTAATGCCAGGCCACCGCGCGATCGGTGTAGCCGAACGCCTTGAACAGGCCGATCTGACCGCGCTCGGCGTCGATGAGGCGAGACAGAACGATGTTGAGCAGGAAGGCGGCCACCGCCAGGAAAATCGGCGGCACAATGGTGGCGATGGTCGATAGCTGCTCCAATTCGCCGTCGAGGTAGGCATGTGAAACCTGGTCATCGCGGCCATGGGCGCCCACGCCGCCAAATGGTTCCAGCACCGCGTCGAGCCGGGCGATGACCTCCGGTTCCGACGCGGAGCGCAGCAGCGACATCGAGACATCGTTGAACGCCCCCTTCAGGTCGAAGGCGGCGGCAAGCGCCTCGCGGCCCATCCATATGACACCGAAGCGGCGGTTGTCGGGCAGGAACACGCCGGGGCCGATGGCATAGATGTATTCGGGCGACAGGGCGACGCCGACAATGTCGAGCCGGCGTTTGCGCTCGTTGATCGTGGCCGACAAGTGGTCGCCCGGCCCAAACCCATGCGCTTCCGCGAAGGCCTCGCTGATGACCACTTCGTCGGGGCGATCCGACGCCACGCGACGGCCTTGGCGCAGTGTCAGGTCGTTGAGAACGGGTGCGCCACGTTCGGGAATCGAGACCAGGCGGGCGGTGGCGGGCTCGTCCATGCCGGCAATGTCCAGAATGACGTCCTCGACGATCCGGGTCTCGACTCGCTGGACGCCCGCGATGACGGCGACGCGGGCGGCCAAGCCGGCCGGTGCCCGCCTGACCTGGGCGAACACGTCGGCGAAGCGGTAACGCTCGTAGTAGGCGGCGCGGGTGTCGTCGAGCGATCGCAAGGTGCCCACCGACATCAGGAACACGGCGACGCCGCACCCCACCACCGCGCCGATCGCCACCACCTGGGCGCGGGCGCGCCACAAATCGCGCAGGAGCTTCTTGTTCAGGGCGCGCACGTCACCAGCGCAGTTCGCGCGCCGGGCGTCGGCGCGGATTCTCGCGAATCTCGGCGATGCGCCCGTCGGCCAGGGCGATCACGCGGTCGGCCATGTCGGCGATGGCGGCGTTGTGGGTGATCAGCGCGATCGTGGTGGCGAGTTCGTGGTTGACCGTCTCCAGGGCTTCCAGCACGTAAATCCCGGTTTCGCTGTCCAGGGCGCCGGTGGGCTCGTCGCACAGCATCACATCGGGGCGCTTGGCAATGGCGCGCGCCACGGCGACCCGCTGCTGCTCGCCGCCCGACAACTGCGCCGGAAAATGGTCGAGCCGTTCGCCCAGGCCGACCAATGCCAAGGCGTCGGGCGCGGGCATGGGATCGCGCGCGATCTCGGTGATCAACTCGACGTTTTCGCGCGCGGTCAGGCTCGGAATCAGATTGTAGAACTGGAACACGAAACCGATATGGTCGCGGCGAAAACGGGTCAGCGCGCGCTCGTCGAAGGCGGTGATTTCGCGGTCGCGGAACAGCCCCTGTCCGGCGCTCGGCACGTCGAGCCCGCCGATGATGTTGAGCAGGGTCGACTTGCCGCTGCCCGACGGCCCGACCAACACCGTGATCTCGCCTTCGAAGAGATCGAGATCGACCCCGCGCAGCGCGTGCACGGCGACCGCGCCCTCGCCGTAAACCTTGGTCAGCCCCCGCACCGCGAAGGCGTGGGCGGGTTCCTGTCGGGAGGTTTCGGCGGACATCGAGGACTTCCCACCGTTGGTAGTTTTCGAACCCGCGCGGCGGCTTGGTCGGGACCCATTGCGAGCCCGGCCTCGCCGCGGGCCTTGGCCGTCATGGTGCGCGCCCTTGCCGGATCGAACCGATCAAATACAAGGACAACCCGGCGCCGATCAAGACCACATGGAAGCCGTCCACCGCAAGCCCGCCGCGCCAGGACAGCAAGCTGTTCATCAGGCCGACGAAGATGAGGACGACGCCAAACAGCTTGGTCTTCACGCCCGCCTTTTGGGCCGCGACGCCAGTGACCGATTTCATCCTTCCGCCTGGCCGGCGCGCCTGGCGGCGCTCCGCGCCCACCACAGCAAGCCGGCGGCGACCAGAAGCATGACCACGAGCGCCACCACGTACGGCCGCGCGCCGGCCTCCGGCGCGAGCAGCAGCCAGTACCACGTGGTCATGGTGTATTTCGTCGCGGTCTCGCCGTTGCTGCCGTCCCAGGCGGCGAAGGCGATGGGAATGAACTTTCCTTCCACGAACTGAAGGTCGGCGTCGGGTTCCGCCGTGGCCAGCGGCCGTGTCATGACCACCGACCATGTGCCGTCGCGCCAGCTTCCGTTGGCGCCGACGCCGGCCTTGGCGGCGTCGCGTTCCTCGATGTTGTCGATGCCGCGTCCATTCACCAGCGTCACCGTTTCCGGCGCGTCGGTCGTGCCGCTGTTCCATTGCCACAGGTTGACCGGGCGCGCGGTGTCGCCCATCACGAAATAGGGTTTCACCATACCCTCGGGAATTTCAACCGGAAGCTGGACCGCGACCGAATCCTCGGCGAGGCCGGGCCCCGAGATCTTTTCGGCCTGGGAATCGCCGGGGATGCTCTTGGTGCGGTCGTCCCATTGGAGCAGAAACGCGATGTCGGTCTCGTTGTAGACGGCGCGCAGGGTGATGGTGTCGTTGGACGGGGTGAAGTGGCGCTCCTCGGCGATGATCTGCGGCACCAGGTAGAACGTGGTCGGCACGCTGTCCCGCCACGACGGGTCATCGGGCGTTCGCGGCACCTCGCCATCGATCCTGGCCGCCTTGACCACGGTGTTTTCGGGGTTGACCGGCTCGCCCGCCGCACCCAGGGAAGCGGTGTAATTGGCGACGTGCCAGCGCTCCTCGACGGTGAGCTTCTTCTTGCTTTTCGGGTCGGCGAAGGGCGGCATCTGGGTGCCGGCAATGCCCACGGAGACGCGGGCGAAAATGTCCTTCGGATCGTCGCTGGCGCGGAAGGTCCAGGGCTTGGTCAGGTTGCGCGGCCAGGTCCGCTCGCCGTCGTCGTCCCTGAGCGACTTGGCCGCGTCACCCTTGCCCTCGTTGCCGTGGCATTCGACACAGCGGTCCTCGAACAGGGGCTTGCCCTTGGCGATGCTGTCCTCGGACGAAGCAATCTGGGTCGTGAAATCGACGGGCACGCCGGGCTCTTCCTCCTCGAGCTCGCCCAGGACCTTGAGATATGCGATCAGGTCCCACATGTCCTGATCCGACAGCATATCGCTCCACCCCGGCATGGATGTCCCCGGCATGCCGTCGCGGATCACACGAAACAGGTCGTCGTCGTCGGGGAGGATGTCCTCGAAGCCGGTGGTCTTGATCTTGTACTGGGCCATGGTGAAATCGCGCGGCGGCGGGTTGAGCCGCTCGGCGCCGGCGCCGGCGCCGTCGCCCTCCTCGCCGTGGCACACCTCGCAGCGTTGCGCATGAATCCCTTCGCCGCGGTCCGCGTCGCCGGCCGCCGCCGCCGGCCCCACCGTCAACCCGACCAGCGCCGCCAAGGCAAGGTATTTCCAGAGGCTCATCATTCGGCTTCCCACGACCGGGGCCGGTGGCCGGTATAGTCGTAGAGGAACAGGATCACCTTCCAGATTTCATCCTCGCTGAGAAAATCCTGCCACACCGGCATGGCGGAGATCCAGGGCGCGGCCTCGTCGGGCAGTCCGGGACCGCCGGTGGCGATGCGCCAGAACAGATAGGATTCCTGGAGTTGCGCGATGGTGCCGAGGTCCTGGAAGCTGAGCGGCACCGGGTTCAGGCCCTGGGCGTACGGCCCCTGGCCATCGAGCTTGTCGCCGTGGCAGAAATGGCAGTTCTCGATATAGACGTCGGCGCCCTCGGCGACCAGTTCCCGGAATTGTTCGGGGTCTTCCGTCTCCAGTTCGCGGTAGGGGTTTTCGAGACTGAGCAGGTCGTAGCGCTTGTCGTACAATTCGACCGAGGACGGCGGCGCGGGATGAATCGCGCGCAGCTCGAGGGGCGCCTCGTAGCTGGGTTGTGCCTGGTTGAAAGCCAACGCGCCGGCGGCCAGCGGAACGATCACGAAGACCAGGTTCCTGAGGCGTTTCTTGGCCGGGTCCTCGACCAGGGCCCTGATCGGCGCGACCAGTTCCCTGGTCCCGTCCTCGGTGAAGGTGAACACCATGAGCACGCCGATCACCACGAAGAACATGAACATGATCATGAGGCTCTTCGGAATCGGCTGTCCGAGGGCGAAGTCGAAGACGACCACGAAGCCCAGATAGACGACGGCCACCGCCAACACCGCTTGCAAGAGTTTCGGAAGTCTCGGCATCGTCACGGTCCGCTATTCCAGGCTCGCCAGATATTCGACGAGCATTTCGAGTTCCGAGGCGTAAAGCTGGGTGCCGTAATCCGGTGGCATCATGTCGGGCTCGAACCCCTCTGGAATGTCGGCGTTGGGATCGAGGATCGCGCGCCTGAGATAGGCGCGGTCGCGCTTGGCGCCGATCCCGGTGAGGTCGGGGCCGATCTCGCCCTCGGCGCCGGCGACCTTGTGGCAGGCGCCGCAGACGAACTCCATGACCGCCTCTTCCGGGGTCTCGAGCGGCGCCCGGGCGACTTCCTCCGATTGTGCCGACTCGGCCTCGGCGACCTCCTCGGCGGCGATTTCGACGGTCACCTCCGCGCCGCTGCTGGCCTGTAGATAGGCGATGACCGCCGTCGCCTCGGCTTCCGACAGACCGATGCTCCCCGTGAGCACGTTGGGCATCGGGCTCACGGTGTCGTCGGTCCCGGCCTTGCCGAAGCCGGCCACCACATAGGCCGAGGGATCGACCATGGACTCGCGAAGATAGGACTCGATGTCGCCGGCTTCGCCTTCGTAGCCCGGCTCGGCGAGTCGCGCCTCGATCACCCGGCTGATATCGTCGAGCAGCGGCGCCCGCTCGCCGACCGGGTTGTGGCACAGGGTGCAGGTGCCCTTGCCTTCGAACAGCCGGCCGCCGAAGGCCACCAGTTCCTCCACCGACATGGTGCCGAGGTCGACCTGCTCGGCTTCGGGCGGCGGCGACGACGGCTCGATCCGGGGAATGCCGAAATTGGAAAAGCCGGCAAAAAAGCCGATGGTCAGAAGACCGAAGACGACGACGATGACAAAGTTGCGCATGGGCCGCTACTCCGCCGGCTGTCCGACCGGCACCTGTTCTCGAGCGCCGAGCTGACTGATCCAGAACACGAAAATGACCATGCCGAGGAAAATGACGGTGCCGACCGAGACCACGTTGGCGGCATAGGCCAGGCTCGGGGTGTAGGCGTCCGGCGAGTTGTCACGCATGACATACATGACGTGCCAGTGTTGGCGGATGCCGGAGCGGATGTAGCCCATCAGCCCCATCAGCCAGGTGAACGCGACGGCGAGCAGGACCAGCGCGTATTGCGCCCGGTCGGGCACGCGGCCCCACTGCAGCGGCGCGACCTGGCGCGCGCCCCGATACATCAGGGAATCGATCACCGTGCTGGCGACGATGATAACCAGCGTCGTGATCACCTGCGGAATCGACGCCGCGATCTTGTAGACCGTGTTGGTGAAGTAGCCGTGATAGATGCCGAGGAACAGGATGTTGATGATGCCGGCGGTGAACAGCGCGATCTGCGCCGCGTTGCCCGCCCCGACCCAGGACACGGTCGCGACCTTGTTGGCGCGGCGATAGATCAGGAAACTCAGCGTGGTGAAGATGATCATGATGTTCACCGCGCTGTTCTTGGCCGGCATGATGCCGAGCGGGCCGA
>CAJWQN010000034.1 GCA_913045505.1 uncultured Rhodospirillaceae bacterium
CCGCCGGATGTCGCAATGGGCCGGGCGGGCCGAGCGCGGCGCCGATACCTTCGGCAGCCACTACGCCGAGTACGAGGTCGAGTTGGAGGACCTGTCGGGGGCCGAGCAGCAGCAGGTGCTGGACAGCATCCGCGCCATTCTGGCCGGCTTTCCCGGGATCACGACGGAGGTCAACACGTTCCTGATCGAGCGGGTCGACGAGACCATCTCGGGATACACCGCGCCGGTGGTGGTGAACATCTATGGCGACGACCTGGACCTGCTCGACCGCAAGGGATTGGAAGTCGCCCAAATCATGGACTCGATCCCCGGCGCCGAGTCCATTCAGTTGCGGGCACCATCGGGAATGCCGGTGCTCGACCTGGGCATCCGCCTCGACGCCCTGGCCCAGCGTGGCGCCCAGCCGGCGGACGTGTTCGAGGCGGTGCAGATCGGCTATGAAGGCAAGCAGGTCGGCGAGGTCTATCGCGGCACCGCCTTGGTCCCGGTCGTGGTGGTGCTGCCGCCGGACTTACGCGCCCACCCCCAATCGATCGGGCGGCTGCCGATCCGAAGCGCCGACGGCATTATGCCGCTCGCCCAATTCGCCGATATCCGCCACGAGGTTGGGCGCTACATGATTCTCCATGCCGCCATGCGCCGTTTGCAAACCGTGACCTGTGCCGTGATCGGCCGCGATCTCGACTCGTTCATGACCGAACTGCGGGAGCGGCTCGGCACCGACATCGCCTTTCCATCCGGCACTTACGCGGAAGTGACCGGCGCCGCCATCGCCCAGGCCGAGGCGCGCCGCCAATTGATCGTCCATTCCCTGCTCGCGGGGGTCGGCATTCTGCTGCTGCTTTACGTCGCGCTGGGCAGCTTGCGCAACGTGCTGCTGGTGCTGGTCAATCTGCCGTTCGCCCTGGTCGGCGGGGTGATCGCGGCGCTGCTGACCGGCGGCTGGCTTTCGGTCGGATCACTGGTCGGGTTCGTCACCCTGTTCGGAATCACCTTGCGCAATTCGATCATGCTGGTCTCCCACTACCAGCATCTGGTCGATCACGAAGGCATGACCTGGGGCCTGGAGACCGCCATTCGCGGTGCCGAGGAGCGGCTGCCCTCGATCCTGATCACCGCCCTGGTCACCGCCCTGGCGATGCTGCCGATCGCGGTCGACAGCGACAATCCGGGGCGCGAGATCATGGGGCCGATGGCGGCCATCATCATCGGCGGACTGGTCTCCTCGACGGTTCTGAATTTGCTGATTCTGCCCGCCCTGATGCTCAGGAACGGACGTTTCGTCCGCCGTTCCGACGCCGACTGAGTCGCTTAACGCGACGATTTGGCGATCTTGTAACGGACGTTGAAGCGGGCGCTTCCGGCCTCGATCCCGTGTTCCCGCGCCAGTTTGGCGATCTCTGGCGCGGCCGCCGCGAGCAACTCGGCCGCGGCTTCGATCAGGACCCGCGGCGCCTCGGCGCCGTCGAGAATCTGGTGGGACTCGATCTCGCCGTCGGCCCCGAGCACCAAGCGCACCGGAATCACGCCCTCCTGTCGCCTGCGCAACGCACGTTTGGGATAGGCGGCGCGGGCCAAGCTGGTCAGCAAACGGTAGACCTTCTTGTTGAAAGCCTGATGGGCTCCGGCCCCATTCTGGCCGCCCTGCCGCTGGCGGGTCGCGGCCTCGGGCACCACTGCCGGAACGCTGGCAACTTCCTTCTCGCGTGGTCGCGGCCGGGGCGACGGCGGCGCGATGTCCGCGACCGGGGTCATAGGTTCGGTCGTCGCGGGTGTCGGTGGCGGCGGACTCGGGCGGCGCTGGGGTGCCGCCACGGCGGGTGGGCGGGGGCGCGGCTCGACCGGCGTTATGGCGGGGGCAATCACCGGCACCGGGTCCCGGGCCACCGGCGGCGCCGTCGGCGGCAGCGCAACCGGCGTAACTCGTAGCTCCCGCGGCATCTCGACTGGTTCGACCTCGGGCGCATCGGGCTCGGGCGGCGGTGGCGCGAGAACCGGCTCTGGAAGCGCCTGCACCGGCGGCAATGTTTCCTCGGAAACAGCGGCAATTACGATCGGCTCCGCCGGTTCCGGCGGGACCAACTCCGCCACGAACTCCGGCTCTGGGAGCGGCGGTCGGGGCGTCGTCGGGGGCGGCGGCGGTAGCGGATCAATCTCGGCGACCTGGTGCAGGTCGGGCCGCTCGGGCGCGACCGATATTTCAGGCTCGGGCGGGTCGGCGGGCGCCGGCGCGGCCTCCGGCGGGGTCTGGGGATCGGGCCGGTCGAGCGCGGCATCCGCCACCCGCTCGGGCTGTGGCGGCGGAAGAGGTTCGGCCGCCACGTCAGGCGGGCGTTCCCGGTCGGGTGCCCGATCACGGGCCAATTCGACCAACTCCGGCGTCCGGGGCACGTCCGGAACCCGCACCTGCTCCGGCTCCGCGGGCTCCGGGGTCGGCGGCTCGACATCGGCCACCGGCGCGGGGCGGACCTCGGTCAAAGCGGGTGGCGGCGGAACGACGGCCGGGTCATCGGCCGGATCCACCGAATCGAGCGGGTCGGGCGGCAACGAGGATTGGGACGGATCGGCCGCCGCCGCCGACTCGGGCAGCGGCGAGATGTCGCTGTCGTCGAGCGCCGCCAATTCCAGAACAACCACGTCGAGTTCGGGCATGTCCGGCATTCGCTCGGGCTCGAACGCGACCGTCGCCAGCACCCCGGCATGGACCCCGGTGGCGGCGAGCAGGGCGATCGCCAGCTCGGGCAGGCTGACCCGAATCATGACCCGCCCGCCGCTTGGGTGGCGAGGGCGACCTGTTCGATACCGGCGGCGCGGGCGCGGCGCAGGACCGAGATAACGGACGCCGTGGTGGCCGCGGCATCGGCTTTCACGATCACGCGGCTGACGCCACTTTCGTCGGTGGCATCACGCAGACGCGCGGCGAGGCCGCCGAGCCGGACCGGCAGGTTGTTGACCGCCAAGGCACCGTCGCCCGCGATCAGCACCACCACCGGAACCGAGCCTTGCGCGCGGCCGCTTTCCGATTCAGGAAGATTGACGTCGAACTCATCCGGCGTGACCAGGGTGCTGCTGAGCATGAAAAAGATCAGCAGCAGAAAGACCACGTTGATCAACGGCACCAGATTCAGGCCGGGCTGGCGCTTGCGGCGGGCTTCGAATTCCAGGGGCGCGGCCATGGTCGTCATTCCCGCCGGTCAGCCCGGCTCCGGGGTCGCCAGCCTGAGATTGCGGGTGCCGGCCGCGCGAACCCGGTCCATGACCGAAACCAGGGTTTGCACCGGCACCTCGGCGCCGGCGTGGACGGTGACCGACCGGCGCTCGTCGCCGCCGATCCGGGCCATCAGTTCGGACCGCAACTGATCCAGGGACAGGCGCAGCCCGTTGAGCCGAATCTCGCCCCCCGGCGCGACCTGGACCACCAACGCCTCATTCGAGGCGACCAGCGCCCGCGCGCCGCTCGGCAACAGCAGATCGATCGCCTCGGGCTTGATGAACGTGCTGGCGAGCATGAAGAACACCAGCAACAGGAACACGACGTCGATCAACGGCGCGATGTTGAGTTGCGGCCGGGGGCGCCGCGGCTCGTCGAATGTGAGGCCGTCGTCCAAGCGTCACCCCCCCACGGCGGGTTGCGGCTGGTCCGGGCCGGTGGCTTCGAGCACCCGGGTCGCGGCATCCTTCATGGCCGCCCTCACCTTCTCGACCCGGCCCTCCAGCAGATAGAAGGCACCCAGCGCCGGGATCGCGACGCTGAGGCCGAAGGCGGTGGTCAGCAAGGCCTCCCAGATGCCGCCGGCGAGCAGGGTCGGATCGACCTTGGTGCCGGCGCCCTCGAGATTGGCGAAGGCCTCGATCATGCCGAACACGGTGCCCAGCAGCCCGAGCAGCGGGCTGATATTGGCGATCACCTCGAGGCCACCCAGAAAGCTTTCCAGATTGCGGATTTCGGCGGCCCCGACCCGGCCGATGCGGGCATTGCGGTCGTCCGGGCTGAGCCCGGGCCGC
Source organism: uncultured Rhodospirillaceae bacterium (assembly GCA_913045505.1). Taxonomy (GTDB): domain Bacteria; phylum Pseudomonadota; class Alphaproteobacteria; order UBA7887; family UBA7887; genus CAJWQN01. Next base: position 4,006 of record CAJWQN010000034.1, read on the forward strand.
CCCGAGAGGTCGATCGCGACTTCCATCACCCGCGCGACCGGGTTGCGGCTTTCGCCGAGCACCGAGAGCGCCTGGCGCATCTCACCGGCGAACAGCCGCTCGGCCGCCCGGTCCACGAACCGGGTTCGGCGCAACTGGCTGCGGGCAAAGTGGACCACCTTCGCGAACACGATGGTCAACGCGACCACCGACAGCACCAGCAGCACGGCCATGACCGGGCCGCCCTTGGCGAGCAATCCGAAACCGTCGGCGAAAAATACCTGGTCATCCATGGGCTGAGATTCCTAACAACGCGACGCCATCAATTGAGCCGAATCCGGACACCGAGGAAGGCGCCGAACGGTTGGCCCGGCGACAGAAAGCTCGGGTCGGTGATCCCGCCCGGAAGTTCGAAGATCGGAATCTCGTTGCCGGTCTCACCAAGCACGCCGAAGGTCTCGTAGGCGGTGTCGAACAGATTGTCGATGCGACCGAACAGCTCGAAACCCTCGTCAATGGCATAAGCGGTTTGCAGGTTGACGATCGTGTGCCCGGAGGTGCGCCGCAACAAATTGCCTTCGTCGCCACGCAGATAGACGCCCGATTGGGCGATCACGTTGGTGCCCAGAATCCAACCCCGCAGCACTTCGACGTCGAGGCCGAGCTTGAAACTGTGTTGCGGCACGCCGGGCACGTCGTCGCCGGGCTCGACCGCGATCTGGCCGCCAACCGCCTGGGGATGATTCTGCGAGGCGACGGTGAAGAACGACTCGTAGGTCGATTGGATGAAGCTGTAATCGGCCGACCAGCCGACCGGACCGATCCGGCCCCGCAGGCCCGCTTCGACGCCGCGGCGTCGGGTCTTGTCGACGTTCTGGAAAAATCCGGCCCCGAGCCCGACCCCGGCGCTGACAAAAATGATGTCGTTGTTGTTTTCGGCGGTGAACAGGCCGAGGTTCCAATCCACCGGCGACGCGCCTTCCGGCCAGGCCAACGGCATCCGGCCGCGCAGGCCGGTCTCGACCGTCTTCGATACCACCTGCTGAAGCGGCGGGTCCGACAGGAACGCATTCGGCACCCGGCACGGATCGGCGGGGTCGGCGCAGGTCAGTTCGGCCGGCGACGGGGCGCGGTTGGCCTCGGCATAACCCAGATAAAACGTGGTTTGGGCGTCCGGAAACTTGAGCGACAGGCCGGCCGCCGGGTTGAACCTGGCGAACCGGTGCGAGCCGTCGACGGTGGAGCCGGGCCGAATGAAGCTGATGCCGGCGGTATCGAACTGGTCGGTCAGCCGAATCCGGGCGATGTTGAACCGCCCACCCAAAGTAAGCGCCAGGTTTTCATCGACGTTCAAGGTGTCGGAGACGAACACCCCATAATAGCGATTGCGGGCCTTCAGATTGGTCGGGATCGTCTGATTGTTGGCCGCCAGACCGTCGCCGCCGCCGCCGACCGCGGCCTCGAACGACGCGACGTTGAGGATCGGCTGGAGGCTGGAAAAGTCCAGCGTGCGATCAAGGGTCAGCTTGGCGAGAAACTGCTCGGTGTGGAACCGGGTCAAGCCGTAATCGAGGCTGCCGCCAACCACCAACTGGTTGTCGGTATCGAGCAGCGACTCGTCGATCATGGCTTGGACGCCGAACCCGTAGCCCTTGGTCATGGTCGAACTGACATTGCCGGCGCCATAGAACGTGCCGAAGCTCGGGATGAGATCGCCGTCCTGACTGATCACGAACTCCGGCGTATCCTCCTCCTGGCAGATGAATCCGGCGCCGCCGGCGGCGTTGGCGGCGCCGCCAGTGGCGCTGAACGCGGCCAGGGCGGCATCGCCGAGCGGGGCGCCACCGTTGATCTGAGCGGCATCGCAGTTGGCGGCCTCGACCTCGTCGCCGTTGAAGGTCTTGCGGATCACACGCCGAAAATAGGCGTTGGCCTGAAATGAAATTGAATCGGCGACATCGTAACTGCCGCTGAATGTGCCGAACAAAAGATCGTTGTCGGTGATATCCGGCCAGGTGAAGACCGCCCGTCGGTTCGATTCCAGCAATTCGACCGGGGCCGGGCCGTTGCCGTTCAAACTGTTGTCGCCACGACCGAAATCGAGGCTGAATACGGCGCTCTCGGTCTCGTGGGTGAGGTTGAGGTAGAGCCGACTGATGTCGGACTTGGAGCGGTTGCGCCAACCGTCGTCGTGGTGGCGTTCGGCGGCCATATAGAGGGTGGTGGTCTCGTTGCCGCCGCCGAGTTCGAACTGCGCGCCGCCGCGGCCGAAATAGCCGCCAGTGGCCTCGGCGCCGACCCCTTGATAGGTGAAGCCGTTCTTGAGCCCGAGCGTCAATGCCCCGCCCAGCGCGTTCAATCCGAACACCGGGTTCGCCGCATGAAGCTCGACCCGATCGATCGCGACTTCGGGAACCAGATCCCATTGCATGACGTCTCCGAACGGCTCGTTGATCCGAACGCCGTTCTGATAGATCGCCAGGCCCTGGGGCTCGCCGAGCAGGGGCGAGGAGGTAAAGCCGCGATAGTTGACGTTCTTCTGATAGGGATTGTTCTGCACGTCGACGGCGCTGACACTGCCAAGCGCCTTGTCGAGCAGATCGGGAAGATTCAGCGGCTGGACCCGATCGAACTGGTCCGCTTCGAGGGTCCGGACGTTGGACGGCACCGCGTCGATATCGACCCCGGTACCTTGAATCGGCGAGATGCCGATGACCTCGATGTCGGGCAGGAAGAATTCGGGGTCGTCCTCTTGGGCGGCCAAGGTCCACGACAGTCCCTGCGCCAAACACAAGCCGGCCACGATCGTCGTGCCGCGCCCAACGTTTACCACCATCGCCCCCGGAGAAACCCGTTTTCGCCTCACTCCAGTGTCGGTTATAAGAAAAATTCCATGACTGTCCAGATTTATTCTTTATAGAAGAAATTACCACATATGAATATTCTATCTATTCAAAGTATTATTTTTTATTATTTGGTTAATACTAACCAATTCCTTGGTCGATACGAACCATGGCTGGCTGATATCAACCAATCCGGCATCGCCGAGCGACCGGCGGGGCGATGGTGCTCGGAGATGTCGACCTGACGGGTCTCGTGACCCGGTGACGTCGATTGGGGGCTTGTCTTTGCGCCCGCCAATGCTAAAGGTTGCCGGCATTCGGTGCCGTTGGCCCGGATCGGATGGCGCGGTCGCACGGAAACCTCGGATGAACGGTGAAAATATCCTCGGCACGACGACAAGCCTTCTGGACAAGGGCGGACCGGTTATGCTGGTTCTCCTTGCGCTGTCGATCGTCGCCGTGGCCATCGTCCTGGCCAAGCTCTACCAGTTCACCCGCTGCCGCCTTCGCCAGACCGAATTCCTGGGCCGCGCGGTGACCGCCTTGGGTCGGGGCGATTCCCAGGCCGCGCTCGCGGTGCTCGGCACCAGCCCGAATCCGGTCGCCCGGGTCATGGAGGCGGCGATCGAGGCGGCACGCAACCCGCAATACAGCGTCGAGGAGCTGGATTCGGAAATCAGCCGCTTCGGCTCCGCCGAAATTCGCCATTTGGAAAGCTACCTGCGCGGCCTCGAAGTGGTCGCCAATCTGTGCCCGCTGCTGGGTCTTCTCGGCACCGTTCTCGGGATGATCGAAGCGTTCGCGCAAATGGAAGGCGCCGGCGCCGCGATCGATCCGACCATCCTCGCCGGAGGTATCTGGGAGGCCTTGCTGACCACCGCCTTCGGCCTCGCCATCGCGATTCCGTCCCTGGCCGCCTATTATCTGCTCGACAGCCAGGTGGAGAAAGTGCGCGCGGCGATGAAGGATGCCGCCAACCGGGTGCTCGGCATGTACCGTCGAGGCGTGCCGGTGGCGACCGCCTGAGCGGGCGAAACGGGGCTCTCTGGCATGAATTTCGCCGACCACGAGCGGCCGCATCCCAAGCTCAACATCACGCCGCTGATCGACGTGGTGTTCCTGCTGTTGGTCTTTTTCATGATGGCCAGCAGCTTCACGATGCCCAAGACCATTGATCTGGCCCTGCCCCGCCCCGAGGCGGTGGATCAAAAGGGCGGGGCGCCGCTGCTGATTCGGGTGGCGGCCGATGGCTCGGTCACGCTGGATGGGCTGCGCCTGCCATTCGAACGTCTGCAGGCGGAGGTTGCCGGGCGAGTCGCATCCGGCGCCGCCAGGACCGCCGCGGTGCGCCACGATAGCGGCGTCTCGGTCCAACTCCTGGTCGATGTGATGGATCGGCTGCGCGCCGCCGGGGTCAAGTCGATCGGCCTCGACCCGGCTTCCGGCCGGTAGCGCCAGAGCGGGGGCGGGTTCCGATGGCGGTGGATTTCGAACGACGGGGCGCGGTCAAGACCACCTTGAATCTCATCCCCTTGATCAACGTGGTGTTCCTGTTGCTGATTTTCTTCATGTTGAGCAGCACGTTGACGGTGCCCGAAAAACTGGGCGTCGACTTGCCCAGATCGGAGAATGCGAGGCCGAGAACCTTGTCGTCGATCGTCGTGGCGGTCGATCGCGACGGCCGGATCGCGATCGACGACCGTGCCGTCGCCGCCGCCGATCTGGCCACGGCCCTGCTCGGCGCGGTGGACGATCCGGGCCGTGCCGAGGTGCTCATCAAGGCCGATCGTGCCGCGGCCGCGGCCCATGTCACTGAAATTCTGAGCCAGGTCCAGGCCGTCGGAATCGCCCGCGTCGGCCTTGCCTCCGAGGGGCCGAAAAGCCCGTAATCCTACTTCCCGTCCAGCCCGGCCAGGTGCTTGACCGCCTTGTCGCGGACGATGCGGTCGTAGGCGGTTTCGGCGGGAAGGTCGATCGCCTTGCGGAGATGGCCGCGGGCGCGGTCGCTGTTGTCTTCATCCAACTTCATCAGCCCGATCGCGAACTCCAGATGGACCCGGTTGGCTTCCGGCGCAAGCACCAGGGCGCGATCGTAAGCGGCCAGCGCGCCCTCCTCCGAGGCGCCATAGAGCATGCCGGCCATGAATCCGGCGGAATACACGATTTCCGAATGCCAGGCACCCAGGCTGACATAGGCGTCGTATTTTTCCGGGTCCAAGGCGATGGCCTTGTCCAGCACCGCCTTGATCCGCTCGGCATAGCCCGCGTTGAGCGCGTCGAGAACGCCGATGGTCTGGGCGAAGCGGCCCATGGTATGGGAGGCCTGGAGATTGGCCTCGGCACTGTTCGGATCCATCTCGATGGCGCGCTCGGCGTAGTCCATGCCGCGTCGGAACAGGTCCTGCTTGTCGTCCTCCGGCGCCAGCTCATAGCCTTGGATGGCCAGCGCCTGGGCGGCCAGGGCCAGGGCCTCGGCGGTGTCCAGCGGCGCGGCGATCTCCGCGGCCTCCAGGAACCGGCCCTCGACCATGGCTTGGCGGGCATCGTCGAGGCTCTGGGCGCGGCCCGGCGAATTCACCAGAATAGTCAATCCGAAAACTAAGATAATACATATACGCAATTGTTTTTTATTCATTTTTCGCCTCTCAATTAATCAGAAATCACCGCTTCGGCCTCGATCTCGACGGTGAGTTCGGGCAGCACCAGCTTCGAGATCTCGACCAGGGTCGAAGCCGGCCGATGGTCGCCGAAATAGTCCTGGCGGATCGGATTGATCCGGGCCCGATCCTCGATGTCGGTCAGGTAGACGCACACTTTGACGATGTCGCGTGGCGCGCCGCCGGCGGCCCGCAGCACGGCATCCAGATTGGCCATGGCCAGCTCGAACTGGGCCACCGTGTCCGTCGGGATGGTGCCGTCGGCCGCGATCCCCACGGTGCCCGAAATCCAGATCCGATCGCCGGCGCGGACCGCGTGGCAATAATGGCTGACCGGCTCGTGCTGGCCCGGCACCATGAAACGCTCGATCGCCGCCATGTTCGCCCCTCCCTTGGTCCCCGCCCGGTTATCACAGCATTCCGGTCAAGTCGAGCCGGCGGAGAGCGGGGAGATCCGGGCCGGCTCGAGATTCCCGAGCACATGCAGGAAAAGTACGGCTTCGCGCCGCTCAATCCAGGCCGGCGAGGAAATCGAGGATCGCGCGGGTGGTTTCGGCGGGGCGTTCCTGTTGGATCCAGTGGCCGCAGCCTTCGAGCAGGACGACGGCGCGGAGGTCGTCGCACCCTGCTTCCAGTTTCTCCCGCCAGCCGGGGGAGAAACGGAGCACCGGGTCCAACTCGCCGGCGACGTACAAGGCCGGCTGGGTGATGGTGGCGCCGGCGAGCTGGGGCGTCAGCTCCCAGGTCCGGTCGAAATTGCGATACCAGTTCAGCGGCGCGGCGAGCCCGGTGCGGGTGAACTCGCCGGCGTAGTAGTCGAGATCGGCCTGGCTCAGCCAAGTTGGCAAACCCCGCGGCATGGCGACCCCGTCGAGCAGCCGGTCGCCCTTCTTCTTGGTCGCGGTCAGGAGCGCGTCCCTGGGTGCCTGGCCGGAGGCGCCGTGAAGGAACTTGGCCAGGAAGCCCGGAATGTCGGCTTCCAGCTCGGCCTCGGCCACGCCCGGGGTCTGGAAATAGAGAATGTAGAAGAACCGATCCTGGTAGAAGGCCTTGAACTGGGCCAGGGGCGACCTGTCGCCCCGGCCGCGGTAGGGAACGCTGAGGCCGGCCACGGCGCGGCACCTCTCGGGGTGGAGGAGGGCGGTGTGCCAGGCCACCGGCGCGCCCCAATCGTGGCCGATCACGACCGCGGTCTCGGCGCCGAGCGCGTCGATCAGGCCGGCGATGTCGGCGGCCAGGGTGACCTGATCGTAGGCCGCGATCTCGGGGGGAGCGTCGGAGCGGCCGTAGCCGCGCATGTCGGGGGCGACCGCATGCCAACCGGCGGCGGCCAGGGCGGGGAGCTGGTGGCGCCACGAATACCAGGATTCGGGAAAGCCGTGGAGGAGGAGCACCAGCGGCCCGGCGCCGGCCTCGGCGACGTGAAGGGAAATGGAATTGGTGGCGAGGGCGCGGTGGGTGATCTCGGTCATGAAAGCGGTCCCGGCGGCTGTCGAAGCGATGATACGCGTCCAGCATCCGGAGCGCGGCCGGCTGCCGTCAACCAAAATCGGGGCGCCGGTGGGCATCGCGGTCGTACCGGCGGCGGAGACCCGTCGCTCGGAACCGAGAGCCGGACGCGCCTCGCTTCAACCGGCAAGCGGTAAAATTCGTGGAATGTAGGGAGGCAAGGGGTCATTCCACTTTTTATCCCAGAAGCGTCTCGCCGAACTGGCAAGGGACAGAATTCACGTAAAGCTACGATGACCCCACAAAACGATGACCCCACAATAGTGTTCCGAGACGAGAACGGAATGGGATGCGGGGCAAGAAAGAGAGGGAGGCCCGGAGGCCTCCCCCATGCGTTGGCCCGAGCGGTTTTGTCGCCGGGCTCACTTTTGTGCTCTCAGCCGTGGGGCAGGATCGCGATCGCCCGGCCCGGGCCGCCGTGATTGTTCTCGATCTTCGGGTTGAGGAAGATGTAGAACGCGCCCTTGGCCGGCAGCGCCCCGACATTGATCAGGAATTCGGTGAAGATCATGCCGGCGTTGGCGGCGGCCCAATGGGTCATGGCCGCGGCTTTGGGATCGACCGAGCCCATGCTCGGCGCGTCGATCGCGACATGGCGAACGCCGCGCTCGGCCAGATACCGGATGGTCTCCGGGGTTGGCGACGGCCAGCCCTCGGACGCGCCGTCGAGCGGCGCCTTCATGACCATTTCCATTCGGCCACGCTTGGGGGCCAAGAAATGGGCATCGGTATGGCCGGTGTGGAAAATCACCACTTCGCCGCCCTCGATGTCGCCGTGCATGTTTTCGTAGGTCTGGATATGGGCGGGGAGGATCGCCGGCGCGGCCGGCCAGGTGCCCGGATCGGTGGTGCCGACCAGGTCCTGGACGTTGATCACCCGCGCCGGGCCGACCATCTGCGACACCGGCACCCGGTCAGAGGTCATGTTGGTGGACTGGATCTTACCGAAGTCCTTTTCGAACTGTTGGGCCCAGGTCCGAATATCACCCTGATACTGATTGATCGTGAAGCCGTGAGGCAGCCCGTAATGGGCCGGCGGCGTAATATGGGTGCCGGTCCGCGAATCCATGATCTGGGTCCCGACCCAGTACTGGGCGGCGGGGCCGTCGTAATCGATCACTTCCTTGACCTGCATGAACGGGAAGGCATAGTTGCCGACCCCCGCGCCGCCCCAATGGACCGGCAAGTGGCGGGCGTTGAGCACCGACAGATCGACCACCTTCTTGGCCTTGACCGCCTTGACCAGGGCCGGCGCCAGTTGCGGATCGGTGATCGCGGCGGCGCGGGTCTGGGTGGTCGGCATATTGTGAAGCTTGACCGGCAGGCCAACGAACAGAGAGCCGTTGGGCACCTTGGCCACGTTGACGGTGCCTTCGACATCGACGCCGCCATGCTTGAACACGCCGAGATGGCTTTCGATCGCCTTGAAGGTTTCCGAGCGGTAGCTCTGGGTGCCCTTCCAGGTGTAATCCGAGGCGCCGAACGCCCCGATCGACGGGCTGTCGAGGGCAACCAGGGTGACTCCCTTGCCGCCGACGTAATCTGAGGTGTCGAAGTTGGGGCCGGGCCAAGCCGGACTCAGGCCGCGCACGGCGTCGAACACCAGACGGTCGGCGGGCACCCCGGCGGCGCCATGGGTGTCGTTGTACTCGCTCCAGTAGATCACCGCGTCGCCGCGCTCGAGATCACAGCCGATCGCGGCCTCGGCGGCCTTGACCATCTCGACCGTATAGACCGGGCTGGTGCCGTTGGGAGCCTGATCGAGGATGTCCCGGCCATCGACCCGGACCACCTCGCCGGTCAATTGCCAGACCGGCACCTGATCGCAGGTCATCGCGCCCCAGTAGCCGGAATTGGCCAGGCCGGTGCGCTGATGGGCCATCATATGGGGTGGGCAGTCGATCTGGGTGGCGGTGTCGTTGTCGACGATCAGCAGATCGGTCGAATAAGCACTGGCGCCATGCTGAATGTAGGGCACCACGATCGGCATATGGTGGCCGCCGGGCCACCATTGCTTGAGCGCCATCGACACCGTGGGCGACATGTCGATGACCGTGCCGTCGGCCGGCACCTGGTAGTCGGCAAGGGTACTCCCCGCCCCGCCGGCCAGAAGCGCCGCGGCATAGAGCCCGACGATTCGTGATCCTATTGTCATTGTGAATTCCTCCCTAACGATCATTCATAAGTCGAACCCCATGAACGGCGCGCCGCCGCCGGGTCCGGGGAGGATGTTAGCGCAGAACAACCCAATTTGTCCTCGCAACTTTGGCGTCATGGCCGGCCGGGGGCGACGCTCTATTCGCCGGCGATCATCTTGATGATCGCGGTGTAGTCCAGGTCATCGTTGCCGGCATTGCTGAACAGGGTGTAGAGCGCCGCCGCCTGGGCGCCCATCGGGGTCGCGGCGGCGACGCTTTCGGCGGCTTGCTGGGCGAGCCGCAAGTCCTTGAGCATCATCGCGGTCGCGAAACCCGGCTTGAAGTCGCGATTCGAGGCCGCGGTCTCGACGATCCCCGGCACGGGCGCGTGGTTGACCATGGTCCAGCAACTGCCCGACGCGTTCGACGAAATATCGAACAGGGTCTTGGCATCCAGGCCCAGCTTCTGGCCGAGGGTGAACGCCTCCGACACCGCGATGATCGAAACGCCGAGAATCATGTTGTTGCAGATCTTGGCGACCTGGCCATTGCCGCTGGCGCCGGCGTGAACGATGGTCTTGCCCATCGCCGCCAGGATCGGCCTGGCGGACTCGAACGCCGCCGCCTCACCACCAACCATGAACGTCAAAGTTCCGGCCTCGGCGCCGCTGACCCCGCCCGAAACCGGCGCGTCGAGCATATCGAGGCCGCTCTGGCGCGCCGCCGCCGCGACCGCGCGCGCGGAGGCCACGTCGATGGTCGAGCAATCGATCAGCAGGGTCCCGGGCGAAACCGTCTCGATGATGCCGTCGCTCGGCCCATAGACATCGCGGACATGGCCGCCGGCCGGGAGCATGGTGATCACCACATCCGCGCCGGCCGAAGCCGCGGCGGCGGAGTCGGCGGCGGCGGCACCATTCTCGACGGCCGCGGCGACCGCGGCCGAAGCCAGGTCGAAGGCCGTGACCGCGTGACCCGCCTCGACCAGATTCCGCGCCATCGGCAGGCCCATCTTGCCGACCCCGACAAAACCGATATTCATGTCGCCTTCCCCATTGTCTTGCCGCGACCCCTGACCCTCGGAAGTCGCGAGATTGGTACCAAGAACCGCGGTCACGAACAACGGACGCCGGGCGCGGCCATGGAGGAGCCGCTGCCGCTCAGGCTCAGCGAACCAGCACCAAGGCGATGTCCGGCACCGCCATGACCAGGGCGACCACGGCCAGCGCGCAGCCGATATAGGGCAGCGCGGCTCGATAGATATCCGACATGGCAATGCCCGGCGGCGCGACCCCTTTCATGACGAACAGCAACAGACCGAACGGTGGCGTGGTCAGGCTGATTTCAAGGCCGAGCAGCATGATCACGCCGACCCAGACCAGGTCGAAGTCCAGCGCCTGGGCGAGCGGGATGAACACCGGAACCGTCAACAACATCATCGACAACTGATCCATGAACATCCCCAGCACCAGCAAGGTCGCGAACATGATCAGCAGAATTACGGTTGGCGCGGCATCGGCGCCGGCCGCCCAAGCGATCATGCCGCCGCTGGCGCCGGAAAAGGCGAGTAATTGAGCGAAGGTGGATGACATCATGATGATCAGGAAGGCCATCGCAGTGACCCGGACCGCGCCGCGCAGGCTCCGAGCCAGCGCCCGCCAGGTCAGACGCCGGTACAGGGCGGCCAGCACGACCACGCCCAAAACGCCGAATGCCGCGGCTTCGGAAGGGGTCGCCAGGCCAAACAAGATGGTGCCGACGACCAGGAACACCACCAGCCCCATCGGCAACACCTCGGTGCCGAGCAGGCGAAGCCGCGTCCCCATCGACTCCGATGCCACCGCATAGGCCGGCGCCGCCTCGGGATCCAGGCGGGCGCGGATCACGATCATGGCGGCGTAGAGAGAGGCCAGTATCAGACCCGGCAGAAGGCCCGCGACCAGCAGGGCGCCGATATCGATCCGGGCGAGGCTGCCCAGCAACACCGCCAGCGCCGACGGCGGAATCAGCATCGCCAAGCCGCCGGCGCCGAGGATCGGGCCGATAACCATCGAGGGTTTGTAGCCGCGCCGGGTCATCTCGGGAATCATCAGCGAGCCCAGCATCGCCGTATTGGCCATGCTCGAGCCCGACAAGGTGGCAAACAGGGTGCCGCCACCGACGGTCAAGAGCGACAACCGTCCCGGCAGGCGTCCGAGGCATTTGTCGAGCGCGTCGAACACCCGAAACGCGAGCCCGGTATGAAAGAACAACGTGCCCATGAGCAAGAACAGGGGCACCGGCACCAGGGCGAAGGACGTCACCACCGCCAGCGCGTTGCCGACCAGTTGGCGCAAGCCGATACCACCGCCCAGGATGAAATAGGCGCCGATCAGGTCGATCGTGAGAAACGCGAACGCGACCGGCATGCCGAGCGCCATCAGGGCGACGACACCGCCCAGCAGCAAACCGCCGATCTCCACCCAGCCCATGATCAAAGCTGGTCCCAGGACTCTTCGGCCGACTCGGCGGGCGGATCCGGCCCGATCATGAGATGACCGAATTCGATCGCCATCAGCAGGAACGACGGCACCATGACCACGAACAGCAGCCATTGGGGCATGTCGAAAGAGCGCATGTCGAAGCTCGCGCGGGTGAAGCTCGACCATGTGACCTGGGCCGCGCTCCAGGCGAAGGCGAGACAGGCCGCGAGACCTATCAGACTGGTCAGGCGCGCCATCAGCCGGCGGAGCCCGGGGCCGACACTGCCCGTCACCATATCGACCGTGACATGGCCCCGGGTCCTGAGCAGCCATGGCGCCCCCAGCAGGGTCGCGTACAGAAGCGCGTATTCGGTCAATGCCAAGGTGTGGGCGGGTGGCTGGCGACCCAGATTTCGAAGCCCGACATCGACCACGATCAGTACCGAGACCACCGCGAGCAGGCCGCCGGCGATCGCCGCCAGAGCGACCAGCAGTCGGCGGTACAGCACCACGACGGCGCCCGTCATCGCCGGCGTTCGGTCGGGACGCCGCGGCCGCTTCTCATTCGCGATAGAACAGGGCGCGCAACGCCTGGTAATGGGTGTCGTCGCGTGACTCGAGCCGTTGCCAGATCGACCGATAGGCGGTGGCGAGATAGGCCTGGGCGGCGGCGGCGTCGAGTGTGATCACGTCCATGCCGCGGGCGCGAAGCTCGGCGTCCTCCGAGGCGGCCAAGGCTTGCGAACGCTGGTAGCTCTCGGCCTCGTAGGCGACCGCGACCGACTCGAGCAGGTCTCGGGCGGCCGGGTCGAGCGCGGTCCAGCGATCGAGATTGACCAGCACGCCCAGGTCGGTCTGGGAAAAGCCGGGATCGATGCGGACCTTGAGAAACTGGTCCCAGGAGAAATCCATGATTCCGATCGACGGCCAGCCGATCCCGTCGACGGCGCCACGCGACAACGCGGTGTAGACTTCCGGCGCCGGGATCAGCACATGGACCGCGCCGAGAGCGGTGAAAAACTCCCGATAGAACGGCCCGGCGCGCAATTTCAGCCCATTTAGGTCGATCCCGCCGTCCGAGGACTTGCCGGGAGGCTCCTTGAGATAAATATGGAATGAGACACCGCCGTCGATGTGAGCCAGGTAATGGCCGTTCATCTTGCGTTCATGAATGCTGTTGAGCAAGGCAATGCCGCCGTTGCGGCGCTGCTCCATGGGCGAGATGTTGCTGCCGATCAGGGCGTCGGTCTCGGGCACCAGGCCGGGATAGTAGCTGCCCGGCCCGTAGATCATGTCGACCACGCCGGTGCGCAAAGCCTCCGCCTGCTGGGTGGTCGGCACCGCTTCGGGACCGCCGATGAAGCGAATCTGGACGAGGCCCCGCCCGCGCGCGTTGACCTGCTCGACAAGGCCCAAAAAACTCTGGGTATAAACCAGGCCGCGCGGAAACATCGATACCGCGCGCAACTCCGCCTCCGCCGCCGCCGGCCCAGTCAAGGTCCCGGCCATCGCGATGACCGCCGGTACGGCCATGATCAGACCACCCGCCATGCGCGGCATGAATGTTCGCAGGCCCTTCGCCATCCCGTCACCCCCCGCGACCCGAGCTCGGCTCGCCGGGTCGGCCGTCACCGCTGTTCCGGCAAGTCTAGGCAGGCCCAGCGGGGCTGTCGATAGCACTTTGAATTGACCGCTTTA
>CAJWQN010000035.1 GCA_913045505.1 uncultured Rhodospirillaceae bacterium
CGGGCATCGAGTCGTGGGCGGTCACGCCCTCGAGCCACAACGCGCCATTGTGGCCGACCACGATCGCACCGGCGTCCCCCAGCACGCCGGCCTGGGCGGCGATCCCGAGATAGAGACCGACCCTGATTGGTTTGATCTCGAGCATTTCCGTGTCCCCCCACGGATGCACATCAGACGCTGGAAGGGTTGGTTGAAAGGCGGTATGGGTGAGCTCGCGGTTTCAATCCCGCTTACGCAAGTAACGGCGCCGCCTCATCAAGCCCAGCCCCGCAAGGCCGCCGCCGAAAATGAAGAGAGCGCCAGGCTCAGGAAAAAATGTCGTAGAAAAATTCGATTCGTATTCGACAATATAGCCCTCTGCACCCTGACCGTCATTCCAGGAACCAGGTGGAGGGCGATCGGCGCTGGGGTGCTAGGCTGACCGTTCCGGCAGCGATCACGAGCGAGACCGCAGTCACACGGAGCCTCTCCATGACCCGCATCCTCTACGAGCTTCACGGCCGCGACCAATATCGTTTCAGTCCCTATTGCTGGCGGACGATCATGGCGCTCCACCACAAGGGGCTGGAGTTCGAACGGATCCCGATGAAGCTTACCGATCGCGCCTGCATCGCCCCGAGCGGCCAGGACCGGGTGCCGGTGCTGGTCGATGACAAGACCTGGATCAACGATTCCTGGGCCATCGCCTGCTATCTGGAAGAGACCTACGGCGATGCGCCGTCCCTGTTCGGCGGCGCGGCCGGGCAGCGCCTCGCCGAGTTCGTCAACCGGTGGGCGGACCACACCGACCATGGCGCGTTGCGCGCCATCGCGGTCCCCGATGCCTGGCGGCACATCGACCCGGACGATCGGGAATGGTTCCGCCAAAGCCGCGAGAAGATGTTCGGGCGCCCGTTGGAGACGCTGCGCGCCGAGCGAGACGGCGCTCTGCCGGCGTTCCGCGATGCCCTCGAGCCGGCGCGCGCCGTGCTCGCCGCCCAACCCTACCTTTCGGGGAAGGCGCCGGCCTATGCCGACTATATCCTGCTCGGCACCTTCATGTGGCCGCGTTGCTCCTCCCCCTATCCGCTGCTGGACGCGGACGATCCGGTTCACCACTGGCGCGGACGAATGCTGACTCTGTTCGACGCAGCCGCCGCCAACGCGCCCGGATACGACGTCTGAGCCGACCCCGGGTCAAGCCGCCGAATTAGATACGCGAATTAGATACGGGGATACGGGGACCGGGGATACGGGGACAGTATACCTAATTACACAGGGGATACGGGGACAGTATACCTAATTACACACGAATTAGATACGGGGACAGTATACCTAATTATACACAATTAAGTATACTGTCCCCGTAATGGAAGCTCGCCGCTTGCGCGCCCGGATGCGGTGCCCAATTAAGTATACTGTCCCCGTAATGGCCCCAATTAAGTATACTGTCCTGGTAATGGAAGGCGCGCCGCTGGCGCGCCCGGATGCGGTGCCTGAGCCGGGGCGCGGATCACACCGCCGCGTAGCCGCCGTCCACGGCCAGGGTGGCGCCGGTGACGAAGGACGCCGCGGGCGAGCACAGATACACCGCCGCCGCGCCGACTTCTTCCGGTGTCCCCCAGCGGCCCATCGGGGTCCGGGCCATGATCGTGTCGTGGCGGACGCGGTCGTCCTTGACCGGCGCGGTCATCTTGGTCTCGATCCAGCCCGGCGCGATGGCGTTGACCCGGACCCCATGCCGCGCCCAAGCGATGGCCAACGACATGGTGAGATTGACCACCGCCGCCTTGCTGGCGCCGTAGCCGGGCAACAACGGATTGCCGTAAAAGCTGTACATCGAAGCGATATTGAGGATGCAGCCGCGGCGCAGCACGAGCTTGCCCAGGCACTCATGACACAGGCGCATGGTGCCGATTAGATTGGTGTTGATCACCTCGGCGAAGCGATCGACGCGGAATTCCAAGCCTTTGCGGATCGCGGTGCCGGCGTTGTTGACCAGGATGTCGAGATCGTCCACCGACTCGAGCGCCTCCTCGATCGAAAGGTCGTTGGTCACGTCCATCTGGAGCGCGGTCAGGGTCCCGTGACCGGTTTCGGTCTCGCAGGCCCGGACCGACTTCGACGTGCGGGCCGTGACCGTGACCGTGGCGCCGGCCTCCATCAACGCGCAGGCGATGCCGTAGCCGATGCCGCTGGCCCCGCCCGTGACCAGGGCCTTCTTGCCCGACAGGTCGATTTGCCAGGCCACGGCCTCAGCCGACCCGGTTGACCGGATTGGGCACCGGCTCGCCCGCCAACGCCGCTTTCAGGTTGGTCGCGGCCAGGCGCAGCATGTTGTGACGGGTGGCGACATCGGCGCTGGCGACATGGGGCGTGAGGACAACGTTCTCGAGCGCCGCCAAACCGTCCGCGAGCGCCGGCTCGTTCTCGTAGACGTCGAGCGCGGCCCCGGCCAGGCGGCCCGCCTGGAGCGCCGCCAGCAGCGCCGCCTCATGGACCACCGGCCCGCGCGAGACGTTGATCAGGTAGGCATCCGACCGCATCAGGCGAAGGCGCGATTCGTCGATCAGATGGTGGGTCTCGGGAGTCAGCGGGGTGAGCAGAATCACGTAGCGAGATTGGCCGAGCAGGTCCTCCAAGGGCCGCCAGGTCGCCCCCACCTCGTCCGCGATCGAGTCCGCCACCGGATTTCGATTGTGATAGATCAGCTTCATGCCGAAACCGCGGGCGCGCCGCGCGGTGGCCTGGCCGATCCGGCCCATGCCGACGATGCCCAGGGTCTCGCCGTTGACCTCGCCCCCCCAATAGAGTCCGAAATTGTTGCCCTGGAAATGGCCGGCGCGGGTGAACCGGTCGGCTTCGGCGATTCTGCGGCCGACCGCCAACACCATTCCGATCGCGAAATCGGCGACCGCCTCGGTCAGCACCCCGGAGGTGTTGGTGACCAGGATGCCGTGGCGGGTGGCCGCGGCGACGTCGATGTGGTCGGTGCCGACGGCTATGCTGGCGATCACTTTCAAGGTCTCGGCGTTGGCGGCGATCATGTCCCCATCCAACGTCGAGGTGTGAATCATCACCGCCACCGCGCCGGCGAGACGTTCGCCGAACGCCTCGGCCGACAATGGCGGGTTGGCCGAGGTGTCGTAGCAATCGACCGCGTAGTCGCGCCCGAGGTCGCTCAGCACGTCCTCGGGCGCCCAACTGTGGATGTAGACGCGAGGTCTCAAAGCTTGTTCCAGGCGACCATATTCTGGCGTTGCCGGCCCAGGCCGTCGATCCCCAACGTGACCATGTCGCCGGCCTTGAGAAATATCTGCGGCTTCTTGCCCATGCCGACGCCAGGCGGTGTGCCGGTCGAGATCACGTCGCCGGGACGGAGGGTCATGAAATGACTGACGTAGTAGACCAGATGGGCGACACCGAAAATCATCTTGGCGGTGTTGCCGGTCTGCATCCGCGTGCCGTTGACATCGAGCCACATACCGAGCTTTTGCGGGCGCGGCACTTCGTCGGACGTCACCAGCCACGGCCCGATCGGCGCGAAGGTGTCGGCGCTCTTGCCCTTGGTCCAGGTCGGCCCGCGCTCGAGCTGAAACGCGCGCTCCGAGACGTCGTTGCAGATGGTGTAGCCGGCGACATGTTTCATCGCGTCACGCTTGGCGATATAGCGGGCGGTCTGGCCGATCACCACCGCCAGCTCCACCTCCCAATCGGTTTTTTTGGAGCCCTTGGGAATCGCGACGTTGTCGTTGGGGCCGGACAAGGCGGAATTGGCCTTGAGGAACACGATCGGCTCGGTCGGCACCGCCGCTCCGGCCTCGGCGGCATGGTCCGAATAGTTGAGTCCAATGCAGACAATCTTGCCGACACCGCTCCACGGCACCCCCAACCGCGGCCGGCCGCCAACCAGAGGCAGGCGTTTCGGGTTCACCCGGCGCAGCTTGTCCAGCCCCTTCGGCGATAGGGTCGCCGCCGAGATATCGTCGATCTTTTTGCCGAGATCGCGAATCTTGCCGTCGTCGTCGATCAGGCCGGGCTTTTCGCGTCCCGACCGTCCGTAGCGAACAAGTTTCATGCTTTCCCCCTGATTGGTTGGCCCCCTCCTCGAGCGGGCTGGAGTTCAAATGCTGACGCCACCGTCGATGATCATGGTCTGGCCGGTTACGAAATCGGCCGCGTCCGAGGCCAGGTAAACGCACAGGCCCGCGATTTCCCCGGCCGAGGCCAAGCGGCCCATGGGCTGTCGGGCGACGAACATGGCCCGGGCCGCGACCGGGTCATCATAGGCGTCGATGCGTTCTTGAAGGGACGGCGTATCGACGGTTCCGGGGCAGAGTGCATTGCACCGGATGCCGGCCGCAACGTAATCGACCGCGATCGACTTGGTCAACCCGATCACCGCCGCCTTGCTCGCCGAATAGGCGGCGCGGCTCTTGATGCCCTTGATCGACGACGCCACGGACGCCATGTTGATGATCCGCCCGCCGCCCTGGTCCAGCATCACCGGCAAATAGGCCCGGATCATCCGGTACATGCCGTCGATATTGATGTCGAACGACCGGCGCCAATCGTCGGGCGCGCACTCCATCACGGTGCCGTTGGCGACATAGCCGGCGCAGTTGAACAGCACATCGACGGAACCGGTGCGCGCCACCGCCGCCGCCACGTCCGCCTCGTCGGTCACGTCGAGCGCGAACGCGCCGGCCACATCGAGGCCGGCCAGCTTCGTGGTGTCGATGTCGGAGGCCCAGACCCGGGCGCCGGCGCTCGCGAAGGCTTCGGCCGTCGCCCGCCCGATACCCTGGCCGGCGGCGGTGATCAGCGCGGTCTTGCCGTCGAGCGTCATGTGGTTCGCGGCAAATAGTCCTCGCGAATCGGACTGAAGATATCGACCTCGACAACATCGCCGCCGACCGCGCGGCCGCCGTGATAGGCGCCCGATGGCACGTGAATCACCGAGCCCGGTCCAAGGTCGAAGCTGCCGTTGTCGCAGTCCATACGAAAGGTGCCCTCGAGAATATAGGCAAACTGCTCATGGGGATGGTTGTGGCGCGAAAACACGGTTCCGTCGGCGATGAAATACATCACCAGCATGGCGTTTTCGCCGGTGATCACCTTGCGCCGAATCCCCGCCATGACGTTTTCGATCGGCACGTCGTTCCAGTCATAGGCCATGGGATCGAGCACGCGCGGTGCCTGTGCGGGCGCTGCCATCACCGTCCCCCCCTCGTTGCTCACCAATCGGCCCATGATCCACCCACTGCCCGACCGGTCGAATTTCAGGCCGACAATAGCGGTCCGGAGATAATATTGCCACCACGATCAATAGTTTCCCACTAGCCGACTATGGTCTAATTTGGTTGGTGGAGGGCACGATCTTATCCACATGGGACGGCACATGCCGAGAGACGCACACCAGGCTCAGGTCACGATCCGGTTGCACAAGGCCGACAACGTGGTCACCGCCAAGGCCACCATTCCGGCGGGCATGTCGCTGGACGGAGAATCGGTTGCGGCCGCGGTCGAAATCCCGGTCGGGCACAAGATCGCGACCGCCCCGATCGGCGCCGGCGAGGCGGTTCGGAAGTACGACCAGATCATCGGCTTCGCCAGCCAAGCGATCGCGGCCGGCGACCACGTTCATATCCACAACGTTTCGGTCGAGGCCTTCGACCGCGACTACGATTTTGGCGTCGAGGCCCGCCCCACGGACCAGGTGCCCGAGACCGAGCGTGCCACCTTCGAGGGCATCATCCGCGCCGACGGGCGGATCGCGACCCGCAATTATATCGGCGTCCTCACCTCGGTGAATTGTTCGGCGACCGTGGCTCGCGCCATCGCCGATGGGTTTCGCAGCGACGCGCTTGGCGATTATCCCAACGTCGACGGCGTCGTCGCCCTGACCCACGGCACCGGCTGTGGCATGGCCGGCGTCGGCCTCGGCTGGGACCTGTTGCAGGCCACCCTGGACGGCTACAAGCGCCATCCCAACTTCGCCGCGGTTCTGATGGTCGGATTGGGATGCGAGGTCAACCAAGTGGCCGGGATGATGAAGCACCACGGCTGGCAGACCGACGAGACCTTTCACGCCATGACCATCCAGGATACCGGCGGCACGGTGGCGACGGTTCGCGAGGGGATCGCCCGGATCAAGGAGATGCTGCCCGGCGCCGACACCGCCCGGCGCGTGACGGTGCCGGCGGCTAAGTTGATCCTGGGTCTCGAATGCGGCGGCTCGGATGCCTATTCGGGCATTACAGCCAATCCGTCGCTGGGAGCGGCCGCCGATCTGCTGGTCCGTCACGGCGGCACCGCGACCTTGGCCGAGACGCCGGAGATCTATGGCGCCGAGCATTTGCTGACCCGGCGCGCGATCAGTCGCGCTGTCGGCGAAAAGCTGATCGCGCATATTCGCTGGTGGGAAGACTACACCACGCGCAACGAAGGCGAGATGAACAACAACCCCTCGCCCGGCAACAAGGCCGGTGGACTGACCACCATTTTGGAGAAATCGCTGGGTGCGGTGGCCAAGGGCGGCACCACCAATCTGGTCGATGTCTACCAGTATGGCGAGCCGATCACCGCCAAGGGATTCACGTTCATGAACACGCCGGGCTACGACGTGACCTCCGTCAACGGCATGGTCGCGGGCGGCGCGAACGTGGTCTGCTTCACCACCGGGCGCGGTTCGGTGTTCGGCTGCAAGCCGGTGCCGAGCATGAAACTGGCCACCAATACGGCCATGTACAATCGCATGTCGGACGACATGGATATCAATTGTGGCGCGGTGGTGGACGGCGATGCTACCGTAGCTGAAATGGGCCAGGCAATTTTCAAGCGCATCCTGCGGGTCGCCTCGGGCCAGCAGAGCAAGAGCGAAGTTCTGGGCTTCGGAGACGAGGAATTCGTCCCCTGGCAAATCGGCGCCGTAATGTGACCCGATATCCTTCTCCATCGCGATGTTCGTGGCGGCGCCCGGTCAGCCCGGGTCGCCCAACCGTCTCGTCATGACCGGGGCCGGGCCATGAGCGAGTTACGACTGAATTACCTCAAGGTGCTCGTGGTCGATGACAATCGGAGCATGCTGTTCCTGATCTCGGACCTGCTCCGCGCCTTGGGTGTCGGCAACATCATCACCGCGACGAACGGCGCCGAAGCGATCCAGATTTTGATCGATCAAGCGGCGGCGCCCGTGGATATCGTCATCACCGATATCAGCATGGAGCCGGTGGATGGTGCCGAGCTATTGGAGTGGGTCCGCAAGAATCCCAAATCCGCCAATCGCTTCATGCCGGTAATAGTGTTGACCGGACATACAGAGTTGGCAAGAATAGTCCAAATGCGCGATCTTGGCGCCACAGAGATTTTGGCCAAACCGGTGACGGTGATGGGCTTGTCGAATCGAATGGTTACCGTTATCGACCGGCCGCGGCGCTTTGTCGAGATCGAGAGTTATTTCGGCCCGGACCGGCGTCGGCGCACGGTACCGTATTCGGGAGACGATCGTCGAAAAGCAAACAAAGGTGATTGATGGCGACGGACAAAACGCGATTTGTCGATCCGCCGAATCTCTTGCGGCGCAAGACTGGCGGCGGTCCCGCTGGTGGCGGAACGATCGACGACACGGCGCTGCTGGCCGCCCAGGCCGTGATCTCCGCGCAGGCGGGCGACTATCCGGAACGGGCGGCCAAGGATATCGCGGCGCTGGCCGAGGAACACGCCAAGGCGGTCAGGGACCCGACGATCCGGGCCGAACAGATCGCACGGATCGGGATGGTGGTTCACGATATCCGGAGCGAGGGCTCGACGTTCGGCTATCCGCTGATCACCAAGGTCGGCACCTCGCTTTACGATTTTTGCCAGTACGCCCAGGCCAGCGACGCTCAAATCGAGGTCATCGGCGCCCATATCGATGCCTTGCGAGTCATTATCGGCCAAAAGATCGAGGGTGATGGCGGCGAGATCGGTGCCGAGTTGCTCAACATGTTGCGATTGGCCTCCAACAAATTCCAGGCTACGATCCATAAATGAGGGCGGACGGCACGGCCCGCGATCCGGCATTGCCGGTGCGGCGGGGAATTGTCGATCTGCAACCTTCCGGCATCCGCGAAATCGCCAATCTGGGAATGGGCGATGCCGGCGTGATCCCGCTGTGGTTCGGCGAACCCGACCTGCCGACGCCTGAATTCATCGTCGCCGCCGCCGATCGGGCCGCGCGCGCCGGCCATACCTTCTACACGCCCAATCTCGGCATTCCCGAACTGCGCGCGGCCTTGGCCGACTATGGCAGCGACCTTTACGGCGTCCCGATCGCGTCCGAGCGGATCACCATTACCTCGGCCGGCATGAACGCCTTGATGATGATTGCCGAGGCCCTGGTCGATCCGGGCGACAACATCGTGTTCGTAACACCGCTCTGGCCCAATTTCTTCCGCTGCGTCGAAATCATGGGCGGCGAGGCGCGCATGGTGGCCCTCGACTCGACCGAGGACGGGTGGCGGCTCGATCTCGAGCGCCTGTTCGCCGCCTGCGACGAACGCACCCGGGCGATCTGCATCAATTCGCCGAGCAATCCCACCGGCTGGATGATGGCCACCGAGACCCAGCGGCGGATTTTGGAGTTCTGCCGCGCCCGCCACCTCTGGGTCATCGCCGACGAGGTCTATGCGCGGATCGTCTATGACCGCCGCCACGCGCCGTCTTTTCTCGAAATCACCCAACCGGACGACCTGGTGATGGTGGTCAACAGCTTTTCCAAGTCCTGGGCCATGACCGGCTGGCGGCTCGGCTGGATCACCGCGCCCGCGGCGCTGGCCGAGACCCTGGAAAGCCTCAACGAATACAACGTCGCGTCACCCTCGACCACCACCCAACATGCCGGAGTCACAGCGGTCCGAGATGGGGAGCCGTTCGTCGACGAAATGGTGGCACGCTATCGCGTCGCCCGGGATACGGTGTTCCAGCGCCTCGGCGCCATGGCCAAGGTGCGCATGCCGATGCCGGTGGCCGCCTTCTATGCGTTCTTCGCGGTCGATGGCGTCTCCGACAGCCGCGCCTTTGCCAAGCAGGTGCTCAAGGACACCAAGGTCGGCCTGGCGCCGGGCACCGCGTTCGGCGCCGGTGGCGAGAGGTTTCTGCGCATCTGCTACGCCAAATCGCCGGACATATTGGGCGAAGCCCTGGACCGCCTGGCCGTGGTGCTCAACTGAGCGCAGCCGTAACCGAGGCCGATCTCGACCGCGCCGCCGGCATTCTTCGCGCCGGCGGGCTGGTCGCGTTTCCGACCGAGACCGTTTACGGCCTTGGGGCCGATGCCGCCAACTCGCATGCGGTGGCGGCGATCTTCGCGGCCAAGCGGCGCCCGGCGTTCAATCCGCTGATCGTCCATTTCCCGGACATCGAAGCCGTCCGCCACGAAGCGCATCTCGATCGCCGGGCCGAGACTCTGGCGGCGCGATTCTGGCCGGGCGCCCTGACCCTGGTTCTGCCGCGCCGCGCGCGGACGCGGCTGGCGGCGCTGGTTTCGGCCGGACTCGACACGGTGGCCGCGCGCGTTCCGGCTCATCCGGTCGCCCAACGACTGCTCGGCGCCGCCCAATGTCCGATCGCGGCGCCAAGCGCCAACCGCTCCGGGCGGGTCAGCCCGACCACGGCGAACCATGTGGCCGGCGACCTGGGCGCGGCCGTGGATCTGATTCTCGACGGCGGTGCCTGCCCGATCGGGCTCGAATCGACCATCGTCGATCTGAGCGGGCCGGATGCGATGCTGCTCCGCCCCGGCGGCCTGACCGGGGAGGCGATCGAAGCCGAAATCGGGCCGCTTGCCAGCGCCGAAGATGGCCGGCCACGCGCCCCGGGCATGTCGCGGAGCCATTATGCGCCGCGCCTGCCAATTCGGATCAACGCGCGCCGCGCCGCCGCCGACGAGGCCCTGCTGGCGTTCGGCCCCGACGTGCCAACGGGAGCCGCGGTCACCGCCAACCTCAGTCCCGGCGGCGATCTTGCCGAGGCGGCGGCCAACCTGTTCGCGATGCTGCACGATCTCGACCGGCCCGGCCTCGTGGCGATCGCGGCCATGTCGGTGCCCGAGGACGGTCTGGGCGCGGCGATCAACGACCGGCTCCGCCGTGCCGCCGCCGAGCGCCCCTGAGGAGCCCCGCCCCACATCTTGCCGTGCGCCCGGCTATGGGATACATCCCAAACATGGCCGGCGCCATCACGGAACCAACACTGGCGGCACCCTCGGCACCCGTGATCGATGCCGCGCTCGGGCGGATTCGCGCGATCGTCGGCGATCGGGGCTGGACCACCGATCCGGGCGAGATCGCGCCTCATGTGATCGACCAGCGCGATCGGTACCACGGCGCCGCGGCCATGCTGGTCAAACCGGCCGACACGGCCCAGGTCGCGGCGGTGGTCGGCGTCTGCGCGGACCAGGGCATCGCGATCGTGCCGCAGGGCGGCAACACCAGCGTGTGCGGCGGCTCGGTGCCCGGTACCGGCGGCGACGAGATCGTGCTCAACCTGTCGCGCATGAATCGAGTTCGAGACATCGATCCGGCGAATTACACGCTTTGCGCCGAGGCCGGCTGCATCCTCGCCGACCTTCAGGCGGCGGCGGCCGAGGCCGATCGGCTGTTTCCGCTCAGCCTGGCGGCCGAAGGCAGTTGCGAGATCGGCGGCAACCTCTCGACCAATGCCGGCGGGATCAACGTCCTCCGTTACGGCATGGCCCGCGATCTGGTGCTGGGCCTGGAGGTCGTGCTGCCGGACGGCACGGTTTGGGACGGCCTGCGCGCGCTCAGGAAGGACAACACCGGCTACGACCTCAAGCAATTGTTCATTGGCGCCGAGGGAACATTGGGTGTGATCACCGCGGCGGTGCTCAAGCTGTTTCCGATACCGCGCGTGGTCACGACCGCTCTCGTCGCCGTCGCCGGGCTCGATGAAGCCCTGACGTTGCTCAGTTGCGCCCGCTCGGCCAGCGGCGATCAGGTCAGCGCCTTTGAACTCTTGCCCAGGATTGCCCTCGACTTCGTGTGCGCGCATGTGCCGGGCACCCGCGACCCGCTTGCCAAGCCTCATGACCATTACGTTCTGATCGAGCTCAGTTCCGGCGATCCAGGCCCGGCCCTGGCCGAGACCATGGAGCGGCTGCTCGGCCAGGCGGTTGAGGACGGACTCGTCCTCGATGGTGTCATCGCCGCCAACACCGGCCAGTCGCGCGATCTCTGGAAGCTCAGGGACTCCTGCAGCGAAGCCCAGAAGCACGAAGGCGGCAGCATCAAGCACGATGTCTCGGTGGCGGTCAGCCGGGTGCCCGAATTCATCCGCCGGGCGACGGCGCTGGTCGAGGCCGCGATTCCCGGTGCCCGCCCGGTGCCGTTCGGTCATGTCGGCGACGGCAATATCCACTTCAACGTCAGCCAGCCGCCCGGCGCCGACAAGGCCGAGTTCCTCGATCAATGGGACGCGCTCAATCGGATCGTCCATGATCTGGTCCACGAGATGGGCGGCAGCTTCAGCGCCGAGCACGGCGTGGGCCAGCTCAAACGCGACGATCTGGCCCGCTACCGACCCGCGATCGAGTTGGCGCTGATGCGGAGGATCAAGACGGCGCTCGACCCGCGCGGGATCATGAATCCGGGCAAGGTCGTGTAGCGAACAGGAGGAGCCCCACCATGGCCGCCGACTATCAAGCTCCCGTCAAGGACATGCGGTTCGTTCTCGATACCGTGGTCGATCTGGACCGTATCGGCGAACTCGACGGTTTCGAGACGGCGTCCCGCGACACCGTGGATCAGATTCTGGACGAAGCGGCGAAATTCGCCGGCACCGTCCTGGCGCCGATCAATCACGACGGCGATCGCCAGGGCGCCCGGCTGGTCAACGGTGTCGTCCGCATGCCCGACGGGTTCGCCGATTGCTATCGCCAGTACGTCGATGCCGGCTGGGGTTCGGTGACCGCCAGCCCCGACCATGGCGGCATGGGCCTGCCCTGGAGCCTGAATGTCGCGCTCAACGAAATGTGGCAAGCCGCGAACATGTCGCTGGCCGACGGCTGGATGCTGACCCAGGGCGCGATCGAGGCGCTGGAAGCCCACGGCAGCGCCGAACAGAAGGCGATCTATCTGCCCA
Organism: uncultured Rhodospirillaceae bacterium; assembly: GCA_913045505.1. Classification (GTDB taxonomy): domain Bacteria; phylum Pseudomonadota; class Alphaproteobacteria; order UBA7887; family UBA7887; genus CAJWQN01. The sequence continues at coordinate 12,121 of CAJWQN010000035.1, forward strand.
AGCTGGTCACCGGCGAATGGTCCGGAACCATGAATCTGACCGAGTCGGGCGCCGGCTCGGATGTCGGCGCTCTGCGCACCAAGGCGGAACCCGACAACGGTTCTTGGCGGATCACGGGGACCAAGATTTTCATCACCCATGGCGACCAGGACATGTCGGACAACGTGATCCATCTGGTGCTCGCCCGTACCCCCGGCGCACCGCCAGGCACCAAGGGCATCTCCCTGTTCCTGGTGCCCAAGCGACTGGTGGACGACGACGGCCGGCTCGGGCCTCATAACGACTTGCGCGTGGTCTCGCTGGAGCACAAGCTCGGCCATTTGGCGAGCCCGACCGCGATGATGTCCTACGGCGACGACGGCGGCGCGCTCGGCGGTCTGATCGGTGGCGAGAATCAGGGCATGGCCTGCATGTTCACGATGATGAACAACGCCCGCCTCAATGTCGCGGTACAGGGCCTGTCGATCGCCGACCGCGCCTATCAGGCGGCCCGGCACTGGGCGCGCGAACGCATCCAGGGCACCGATATCGGGGGCCGCGGGCACGAGCCCGTGCCGATCATCCGCCATCCGGACGTGCGCCGGATGCTGATGGACATGAAGTCCCACACGGAAGCGATGCGGGCGCTGTGCTATTCGGCCGCGGCCGCCGTGGACCTGGCCCGCCACCACCCCGACCCGATGATGAGGGCGCGACATCACGGCTATCTGGAGCTGATCACGCCCGTGGCCAAGGCGTGGTGCACCGACCAGGGTTTCGAAATGGCGTCCCTCGGCGTCCAGGTCCATGGCGGCATGGGCTATATCGAGGAGGCAGGGGCCGCCCAATACCTCCGCGACGCCCGGATCACCATGATCTACGAAGGCACCAACGGCATCCAGGCTCTCGATTTGGTGCGCCGCAAGCTGCGACAGGACGGCGGCCAGGCCGCCGGCCGCCTGATCGCCGACATGCGCGCCACGGTCGCCGCGCTGGGCGCGGAACGGGGTGGCGCGTTGGCCGCGATCCGCGACCGCCTGGCCCCCGCGGTGGACGCGCTCGACCAGGCCACGAACTGGATTCGCGACACCTTCGCCGACGATCCGGTGGCCGGGGCCGCCGCGGCCACGCCTTATTGCCGCATGATGGGATTCACCGTCGGCGGCTGGCTGCTGGCCCAGGGCGCCCGGGCCGCCGCCGCCCGTCTCGCGGTCGCCAATGGCGATACCGGTTTCCATGAGGCCAAGATCCAAACCGCCCGGTACTTCGCCGAACAACACCTGCCCCCGGCGGCGGCGCTGCTCGGCCCCATCACCCATGCCCGCGAGATCGTCATGGCGGTCGCCGAAGACCAGCTCTGACCGACCCCGGACCCGAGGAGACTCCGACCATGATCCGCCCGCGATGGCTCGCCGCCGTTTTGCTGCTGTTCGTCGCCGGAAGCGCGGCGGCGGAAGAGGAGGCGCCCAGTTCCTGCATCGTATTCGCCGACGACGTGGCCTCGCTCGGCACCCAATACGCCAACATGTATTTCGATTGGGCGCAGCACCACATGAACCGCCACAACTGGATCGCCAAGCAACGAGGCAAAGCAGGTCGCGATCTGGATTTCGACATTCTGGACATCGACCAACAGCTCGACTACATGCTGGCGTTCTGCACCGAACAGCCGGACAAGGAATTCGTCGACGCGGTCATGTCCCTGTACCAGGAGTTTCCTGTCGCCGAATAGTGCCGGCCACGGCCCGGCTCAGGACAGCGCCCGGCTCCAGATCAGACCGACCCGTTCGACCGTCCAGACCAGGGCGACCGCGATGCAGGGCACCGCGACCGCGCCCCGGCCATAACGCGCCACCACTGTCGAGATTCCCTCGACGACGGTCATCACCGGCCAGACCAACAGGATCAGCGCGACCTGGCCGACCTCGACCCCGACGTTGAACGCGATCAGGCTGGACCACAGATGGGGCGTATCGATCTGCAGGATGTCGCGCAGCACGAATGAAAAGCCGAACCCGTGCAACAGGCCGATCACGGCGGTCACGGCGAAAGTCGCCGCGACCGGGCGGCGCGTCAGGGCGATTACGCCGGCATAGATGATGCTGACCGCGATCGCCGCTTCGATGGTCGGGATGAACCAGGCCCCGGTCGGCCCATAGCCCAAGAAGCCGGCAATCAGGGTCACGGTATGGCCGAGGGTGAAGCCGGTGATCCGCCACAGCAGATTGCCGAGGCCGAACGCGCCGATGGTCAGGCACAGCACGAACAGCATGTGATCGGCGCCGAGCCAGATATGGACGACGCCCTGCCACACGAAGCCGGCCGCCGCCGCCAGCCAGGACCGGCTATCCCCGACCCCGCCGCCGCTCACCGCGATCGGCTCGGCCAAGGTCCCGGTCGCGCGGTAATGCCGCGGGGCGCCGTCCCGATGGTCGATCAGGAGATTGGCCAACGCCCCCGCCCCTTCGATCGCCGGCGCCAGCGTGGCCGAAAACCGGTAATCGGTGACGAGGCCGTCGATCGGGTAGAAAATCCGCACATCGATCACCGCTTCGCCGACAAACAGCTCCTTGCCGTCCTCGGCCGGGACCGGGCCGGCCATCGCGTCGCGAACCTCGTCGAGGGTGGTGAACCGGGGCTGGGCGATCACCGGATGAACACGGACCGCCTCGACCCGCCCGGTGATGGCGGCCCCGGCCACCCACAGCACGTGGCCCTCGGCCACGAGCCGGCCGAGACCGAGCGGATCGCGCGCGAGGGCGGCGCGGTCGAGCATGTGGGTCAGCACCCCGTCCTCGATCCGATTGGTGGTATAGGGGGCCGGGGCCGGCTGGCCGTCGGCGGTCTCGGGGCCCAACAGTCCGGCGACCACCATCGGCATCGGCAGGCGCATATAGACGCGCAGCCCGCCCGCCTCATGGGCGACGTGAATGATGCGGAGATTGCTGTCGAGGCGGAAATGCGCCCGTGCCGAATCAGAATCCGCAAATGCCAGTGCCATGAGGCCGGCCAGCGCCGCGAACCATTTCAAACGATGCACCGCCACGAATGTTCGTGTCCGGACCCGGGGGGGTGTTTTCATGCCGCGATCATAACGAACCGGCCAGGTCTTCCAATGGCGCGAAGGTGGACGAGCAGGCCCGCCCATGCTGTACTTCGCGGCGGAAATTCACCGAACGGGCGTTGGCATCGATGACGCCGGACGCGATCGAGGAGGCGGCGCGGCTGCTCTGGGAAGCGTGGCGCGAGCATCGCCGGTTGGCGCCGCTGACGGGCGAACTCCGGCCCCAAACCGTGGCCGACGGCTATGCCGTCCAGGATGCGGTGATCCACCGGTCCGGCCTCGCCCATGTGGGCTGGAAGATCGGCGCCACCAATCCCGTGGTCCAGGCCCAGCTTGGGCTTCCGGGGCCGCTTTCCGGTCGGCTGCTGGCGCCGTTCCGCCATGACAGCCCGGCGGTCCTCGACGCCACCGATTTCGCGATGCGGGCGCTGGAGCCGGAAATCGCGTTCCGGCTGGCTGGGGACCTGCCGGCGCGGGCGCGGGCCTACGACCGTGCCGAAGTCGCGGCCGCGGTCGGGACCGTCCACCCGGCGCTGGAGATTCCCGAGTCCCGCTGGCGGGACTGGGCCGGTGCCGGCGCCCCGGCGTTCATCGCCGACAACGCCGCCGCCGGATGGTTCGTACTCGGCCCCGCCGCGCACGACGGGCTGGCCCGCGATCTCGCCGCCCTCGAGGCGCGCCTGGTGGTCAACGGCCGGGTGGTCGAAACCGGCGATGGCGCCCAGGTCATGGGCCATCCGCTCGAGGCGCTGACCTGGCTCGCCAACCATTTGAGTGGCCGCGGCCCCGGCCTCGGCGGCGGCGCCCTCGTCACAACCGGCACCTGCACCCCGATCGCGACCGCCGCCAGAGGCGACTCGGTGGTTGCTGATTTCGGCGATTTCGGCCAAGCCGCGGCCCGGTTTACCTAAGCGGGCCCAAAATTCGAACCCCAATAAGATTGGGAACAATGTGAGAATGGAGGGGCATTGTGTGAGAATGGGGACATTGGAGAATGGGGACATTGGAGAATGGGGACATTGGAGAATGGGGACATTGTGAATTTATCGGAATCTTTCTCAGTTAATTACGAGTAACATGATATAATATAGCGATTTTCCAAGCTTTAAAGTACAATGTCCCCTTAGTTTTCATTCTTTGAAATAAGATGTTCCCTTAATCAATGTCCCTTTGATTTGGTGGTTGCGCTTGTTTGCTGGCGTGATCGCTAGGCGATCCGGGCCTGGCCGCGGTAGTGGTAGGTGAACGGGCGCGGGCCCTTGATCAGGTGACCGGTCTCGAGCGTGCCGATCTCGAAGCCGGCGCCAGCGATCAGGGCGCGGATCGGGCGGTCGAGATGACAGCCGCCGGCGCAGCGCCGCCACAGCGGGGTCAGGCGGTGCTGCCACCTCCGGACCCCCTCGTCCTCGGCCAGGCCGTGCTCGATGAACAGCAGATCGCCGTCCGGCTTGAGCACCCGGCGGATTTCGCCGAGCGCCCCCTCGACATCCGGGATCGAACACAGGGTCCAGGTCGAGACGACGCAGTCGAACCCGCCATCCGGGAACGGCAAGGCCTCGGCGGAAGCGGGACTGAGCGCGGTCTCGTGCCGCGTGCGCGCGGCCGCCTTGGCGGCCATCGCAAGCAACGGCTCCGACGGATCGATGCCGGCGACCGTGGTGACGCCGGCACCGTAAAGGGGCAGATTGAGCCCCGAGCCGACACCGACTTCCAGGACCCGCCCGTGGGCGCCCGGGATCACCCGCTCACGTTGCCGCGTGATATCGGCCTGACCCATCGCCACGTGCAACAGGCGCGGCAGCACATACCGTTCGTAAAAGCTCATCCAACCGTCCCTCGTTCACCGAGCGCCATCCAGGGTGGCGAAATCGCGCCAACCGCGCCCCGAGCCGACCGAGTCACGGATCAGGATCCGATTCGGCCGAACCTGGTCATCGGCTGGGCCACTGGTGAAATCCCGGCGCCGAGGGCTGCTCGCACGGCTCCCGATCCAGACCCGCCACACGGGCCATCGGCGGGCCGCGCCGGCACTGCTCGATCATGGCCTCGACCGCGAGCACGGGCCCGGCGAACACCGCCTCCACGGTGCCGTCGCGGCGATTGCGGACGCCGCCA
>CAJWQN010000036.1 GCA_913045505.1 uncultured Rhodospirillaceae bacterium
ACGTTCATTTCGTCGGCGATGTAGCCGAGATAACGCCCGCAGCCGGCGGCGCAGCGGTCGTTCATCTGAAAGTTCTCGACGATGCCGCTGGGGTCGACCTGGATCGCCTTGGTGTCCTGACCGCCGATGTCGAGCACGGTCGCGGTGTCGGGATACATGACATGGGCGCCGAGTCCGTGGCACAGGATCTCCGAGCGGATGTGCTCCTTGGAAAAAGGCAGCCGCGCCCGACCATATCCGGTGCCGACCACATAGGCTTCCACGAGCGCGGTTTCGAGCACGTCCTTCACCGACCCGGCCACGGCATCCCTGGCGTCGGCCAGGTCGGGCATCGCGCCGAGCGTTCGGTCCAGCGCGCGCAGCAGCTTGGCGCTCACGGCTTCCTCGGAAATGTGATTCTCGACCTTGATGATCGAGCGGTCATAGACGTTGAGCACCAGTTCGTACGGCAGCTTGGCCTCGACCGCGACAGTCTCGCCGATGGCGAGATAGCGCGACCCGGCGATGTCGCGGAAGAAATCGGATTTGCGACCGGCCCCGGGCGCGAACAGGTCCGACGCCTCGTCCTCGATCGACCGGAAGATCTCCGCGAGCGCCGCGCGCAAGGATCCGGCGACATCGGCGAGGCGTTGGTCATCGGCGTTGGCGAGGCAGGTCCGCTCGAGCTCGGCGAGCTGCTCGAGAAACTGCTCGAGCCGAAAATCCCGTTCGAACTGGGCGAGAAACTGCTCGAGCCGTCCGGCCAGCTCGGGCACCGCGCCAAGCGACTGGCGGAACAGCTGAAAGCGCGTGTTGGTCAATGCTTCTTGCTTGGCCAACGCCGCCGCGGTGTCGTAATTCGAACGTGAGTTGGTGATGCCTTTGCCCAGAACCCTGCGGTTTTCGTCCAGCACCACGGCCTTGGTGGTGGTCGAGCCGAGATCGATGCCGATAAAGCATTGCATGTGTCCGGCTCCTAATGTGCGGCGCGACCGCGCTTTTGGGCGATCATCTGGAAGTAGCTTTCGAGCCGGTTCTTGACGTTGGCCGGGGAGAAGTAGCGCGGGTCCACCAGGTCGGTTTCGATGAAGGCGCCCGGCCTGCCGGTGCGCGCCTCGACCTCGCGCAACATCAAGAGCTGTCCCGCCGAGAAGCTGTTGCAACTCTTGACCGAGTTGATGAGCAGGCCGTCGGCGTCGTAGTCCTCGAGATAGCGGCACAGAATATCGACCCGGGTCGGCAGGTCGAGGTTGGTGTAGCAGCCCAGGCAATAGTCGGCGAGCGATTCCAGCGGATGTTCGGGATCGTGCCGGAACCCGAAATCATAGAGGCCGCCGACCTTGGTATAGGTGCTGGCCACCACGACCGCGCCTTCGTCGTAGAACATCTTCCAGAATTCGCGGAAGTTGCTCCACGGCGGCGGCCCTTCGACGACCAGCCGGTAGCGCTCGTCGGCGAGTTCGCCTTCGGGCGTGGTCGGCCCCTTGGCGGCGGCAAGGCGGTCCGCGACTTCCTCGCGCAGCACGGCGTAATAGGCGGAGGTCTCGGCGGTGCCGCGGAAGGCGGTGAAGATCGGCCCGATATAGTAGACACCGCCAAAATAGGCATCGATCGGCGACGGTCTTCGCCTGGCCGACTGCAGCACCCAGACCAGATCGTCCTCGGCCTTGGCCGACTCGGCCAAGTAGCCGCGCAGGCGATCGATATCGAACTTGACTCCGCTGACCCGTTCGAGGGTTGGAATCACGTCCTCCTTGAGCTGCTTGACCACGTAGTCGCGCATGTTGGAGGTGATGGTCCCGTCGCCCTGATAGGGCACATGCAGCATCACCGTCTCGCAGTCGTATTCCTGGCGCACCAGCTCGAACCACTTCATGAACGTGAAGCAGCCGGTGTAGGACAGCAGCAGCACGTCCGGCGCCGGCAACGGCGCACCAGCCGGGCCGGTGCCCGACAGCATCATGCCGAGGTCGGCCTTGACGTAGGCGCACACATCCTCCGAGTGGCCGTTGCGTTCGGCCTCGACGATGTAGCGGCCACTTTTCTTGCGCAGGCCGTTCTGCAAGGCGTTGATCTCTGGCAGGTTGCGGACCAGGTCGAAGCACATCAGGAGTTCGTTGAGGTTGCCCGGAACGAAGGTCGACACCACTTTCCGGCCCTTGTCGCGGGCCTCGGAGAGGGCCGTGTAGTTGGCCGCGATCATGGCCTTCTGGCGCAACATCGAGTCCTCTTTCTGGACCACCGGCGGGGGTGTCGTGCTCGTCACGCTCATCATGCGCTCCACAGTTTGATCGAATCGGCGAAGGTGCCGGCCTGCTCGCGGATCGGCTGCGTCTGCCCGGAGTTCTCGGCGTACTTGAACGCGGTGTAGGGAATGTTCTGATCCGTCAGGGCGTCCTGCAGCATGGGCCGGTCGAGCAGCGCCGGATCGCAGAAGCTGGGCGCGACGAAGATCACGCCCTCGGCCCGGTTGCGCCGCACCGAGTCGATCAGGAACCGCCCCTTGTCCTGCTTTTCGGGCTCGAACTTGGCCGAGGTGGCGCAGCCGTGATGGAGAAAGGCCCGCGACAGATTGGCGAGCGGATCGGCGTCGGTCGGCACCTCGTCGAGCAGCCAACGGGTGATCAGCATGAAATCGTCGTCCACGATATAGCAGCCCGCCATCTCGATCGACTTGATCACGCCGAGCGGCGGCTGCTCGCAGAACGCGCCGGTCAGGACGACGCGGCAGTTGTCGCGAGGTGGACGATCTTCCGCCGCCGCCGCCGCCAGGTAGTCCTCGATCAACGCGGTGTGTTCCTCGACGGTGAGCACCATGGCGGCGCGCATGACCAGGTAGACCTCGGCGGTCGGCGCCCGCCACGGCCGCGCGGCGCGAAAGTCGTAAAGCGCGCGGACCGCCTTGCGATGGTCATTGTAGACCCGGATCGACTCGCGGAGGTCGTCGTCGGTGATCGCGCGCCCGCCGAGTTCCGCGAGGTCGTCGCGCAGGGTCTCGAGTTCACGGATGTAATAGCTGCCGCCGACCGAATCCTGGTAGTTCTGAGGGACGTCGAAATAGCGGACATACTTGCCCTCGAACATCATCCGCCACATGCCGGACAGGTTGCGAATCACATCGCAGATGCTGGGGAACAGCATGCCGTCGAGCGGGTCGAGCCGACCGGTCACGCCGAGCTCGACGGTCGAGCGCGGGATGCGGCAAATGTAGCTTTGGTAATAGGCGTCGCCGTGGATGACCTCGAGCTGGTCGCCGCCGCCGAGGATGCCCACGGGCAGCATGCCGGCGGCGTGGATGATTTCGAGCGGAACGTAGATCGGCATGTAGCCGATCGCCTTGCGGCCGGGGACCGCCTCTTTCCAGGCCCGCACGGACGAAAACGCAAGGTCGTCGAACAAGGCCTGGCAGCGATCGAGGACCGCGGTCATCGACGGGGGCTGGAGCCGTGGTGCTGGCGGCACGCGTGTCTCCTTGTCGCCGGGTTGCGGGTGTCGTCGTCGGTTCGATCCGGTCCCGCCTCGGGGCCGATCGAACCGGCGCCTTGTCTCCGCTCCCATCGCAAAAGCTCGACGTGTGATTTTTCATCACATCTCGCTATTTTAGTACTACAATACCATAATAATGGTCAACCGTCTCGAATGAGCAGGCCCGTGCCCCATCGACCCCTGTTGACGATCCGCGATGCCGTTGCCGCCGACATCGACGCGGTCGTCAGGCTGGACCGGATCGACACCGGCCTCGCCAAGCCGGCCTATTGGGGCGATATCTTCGCCCGCTATGTCCAGGCGCCACGGCCGGAGCGCGCGTTCCTGATCGCCGAGGGGTGCGGCGAGATCATCGGTTTCATCGTCGGTGAGATTCGCGCCTGGGAGTTCGGCTCGCCGCCCAGCGGCTGGGTGTTCGCCATCCACGTCGCGCCAGACAGGCGCGAACTGGGTGTCGGCACCCGGCTTCTGGACGATATCTGCGCCCGGTTCAGGGCCGCCGGCGCCAATACCGTCCGGACCATGGTCTTGCGCCGCGACACGCTCAACCTGTCTTTTTTCCGGAGCCAGGGCTTGACCGCGGGCCCCTATATCGAGCTCGAGCGAGGGCTGGAATAGGCTCGGCCGGGTGGCGCGATGCGATTACAGAAATCCTCTCTCTACGGTCTCTACGCGGTCCTCGAACTCGCGGCATGCCCCGAGCGGCGGCTATCGACCGCGGAGATCGCCGAGACCTACGGCATCTCGACCCATCATCTGGCCAAGGTCATGCGAACCCTGGTCCGCGCCGGGCTGGTCCTCTCGGTGCTCGGCCCGGGCGGCGGCTACCGTTTCGCCGGCAACGCCGCGCGGGTGACCCTGATGGACGTCATCCGCCTGTTCGAGCCCATGGGATCGGAGATCGAGCCGTTCGACGACGAAACCGCGGCGGCGACCGGGGTCGGCCAGGCCCTGCGAGGCGTGCGCGACGAGATCGACGAACTGGCCCAGGCGACCCTGTCCTCGATCACCCTCAAGTCCCTGCTCAAGATCGCCCGGCGGCAAGCCCAAAGCGTCACCGGCGCGACGGCGGCAAACCCGGCTTGACCCGGCCAGGAGCCACCGGCCAACCCAAACTTGTCGCCGAATTGGCCCTCGCCGAATGTCGGTGTCGCACCGCGAACGGCGGTTTACGGCGCCGGGGCGGAGAGTCACCCGTCGGGGGCGGAGCGGTCGCGCTCGGAGCGCGACAGAATCGACAAGATTCTACAGTATCCGAACTCGAATGCCCGTCACTTCGCGGGGCGGGACTTCAACGAGGAACGGACATGATTGCAGCTTTGTGAAGCCCGTTCACGAGCCGATCCCTAAACCGGCCCGCCGAGGGCTTCGCGGGCGGCGAGGAATTCGCGGCGGGTCCTGGGGCCGAAGGTCAGGAAGTGGGGGGCCGGGGCTTCGCGGTATTGGGCGCGCCGACGGGCGATCGGATCATGGTGCGCGCGCTTCAGAATCTCGTCCACGTCGATGCCGTAGGGTCGCGCGGCGTTGAGTCCGAAGATTCGGGCGCGCAGTTCGGGAGTCATTTTCGGGTAGCCGTACTTGTCCTGGAGTTCGTCGGAGATCTGGAAGCCGCGGAACGCCTGAATCTGATCCTGAGGCGAGCCGTACCAGATGCAGTCGGAGCCGTAGAGCACGTTTTTCTCGCCGATATGCTTGACCAGCTTGCCGATGATATGGGCGGCGGTGTCGGGATCGCGCATCGAGAACCGCCAGGTGCTGCCGAGTTCGGCGTAGACGTTGGCGTTGCGCGCCACACCGTTGGCCTCGACCGAGCGAATCAGCTCGTCAATGCCCTCGCCCCGGCCCGCGTCATAGGGGCCTTCCGCCTGACCGGAGATGAAGCCCGAGTGATAAACCAGGAAATTCACGTCCGGATACAGCTTGGCGACGACCCCGATATCGCTGGCCAGGCTGTGCTGGTACGAGCGCGGCCCGAACGGCAGGCCCTTGTGGACGCAAATGTTCTTGACGCCGAGCGCGCGCGCCTTCTCGATCATGGCGAGCCCGGTGTCGGCGTCGTTGAGAAAGAAGCCGCGCCCGTCGGGTCCCCATTGGGTGTAGCACTTCCAGGCCGACACACCCCACCTCTCGGCCAATTCGTCCATGCCATCGAGATCGCCGTCCTGGTTGGGATTGACCCGGCCGTGAATCAACAGCCGGCGGGAGCCCTCCATCTTCTCGATAATGCGCCGGGTCTCGTCCGCCTCCCGAATGGTCAGCCACTCCCGCGCCCGCCGCGCCGGGATGAACGACAGCACCATCATGTCGGTGTCCGAATCCAGAAAGATATCCTGGATAAACTGCTCGGAGCCGCCGAGGCCGACTATTCCCAGGCCATGGGCGCCGACGAAATGGCCTTGCACGTCGAACACGAATTCCCGACCCCCCAATTGGGCTCGGGCGGCATCCGCGTCCAGGGCGGCCACTTGGTCCAACTCGAAAAAGCCCCCCGTACGCCCGGCCGCCGCGTTGGCGGCGTTGAACGCCAACAGCGTGCTCGCGGCGCCGCAAGCGGAGACCATGAACGCCCTGCGCGAGACGCCCAGCCGCCGGGCATTCTCGCTCGCCCAGCTTTGCGCCAGCCGGTTGGCATGGCGATTGACGGCATCCAGCGGGACCGGCGCGAACTCGCCGTTGGAGGTCGAGTCGAGCTTGATCGGCAGACGGGTTCCGTCGGGGTCGGCGAAACGGGACATGGCGGATCCTCCCGTACGGTTGGCGCCGGCCGTGGCCCAGCGCGTCCCTATCTTGCCTGCCCACCGCGCCTCACCACAAGCACCACGACAACCAGCCGGCGCGGCCGTCCTTGCCGGGGTCAGGTGGACATGGGGGGTCAGGGGGACATTGGGGGTCACGGAATTCGTTTTTGGGGGACATGGCCTGTCCCCGGAATTGGCTATCCCCGCGGCTGATGCGGCGTGTCAGCCCTGGCGCCGCCACTCCAGGGCGAAGCTTGCCATGCTGCCGTCGGGACGGCGCCCGAACGGGGTCGTCAAGGTCAGCTTTTCGCCGGCCAGATCGACCTCGCGTCGCTGGGGGTTGTTTTCCCACTCCGGAATCCAGGCGATGTCGACATGGTGGAGCACATAATCGCCCTTGAATTCATAACGGCCGGTATAGGCCACCATGGACTTGTGGGCGCCGATCCGCTTGGCGTCGTCGATGTCCGGGTAGCCGATTGCCCCCCGATCCGGGCGGCTCAATAGGGCGAACATCCGGCCCTCGGGCGTATAGGTCAGAAAGCCCCGAGCCTGCTCCCAGCCCTGGCTGGGCGGCTCGCGCCCGCCGGCCTCGGTCTTCTTGTACATTCCCATGAGCCGCCATGTGCCGATCAGCGGGCAAGTGTTCTCGGGCGCCATCGTTATCTCCGTTCCTTGATTCGGCCCGCCGTGCCGGCCGGGACTCGGGCGCGTCCGTTCCTGGCGCCCTCCTCGCTCGGGAGCCGGTGTCGGATGGGTGCCGCGATCGTAGAAACCGGTTGTTGGCCTGACAAGTGGCATGGGCCGAGCGCCAGTGGCCGTTTCTGCCGACCGAGCCGGGAAAGAATCGTCGGGATTGTCGGCCTTTTTGACAAATTTCGGCCCCTCGGGCGAGACCTCTGTCCTTAAGTCGTTGATTTCAAATCATTCCTGAATGTCGGCATATGACTTGCATGATTTTGAACCCGTATGCGAACGACGACTCCGCGCGCGACGATCCAGGATCGAGAAGGATACCGCCGATCATGAACGGGATTCACGAGTCCGCCAATCACGGTCGGGATCGCGAACGGCGCCGGTCTTCGCTCCGGACGCGGGGCCACCGATGACCGCGACCGGCGCCTTGACCGCGCCCGACGCCACCGCGAAGTCGCTGGTCGCCACCCGTCGCGCCGCCTCGATCGCGGCCGGCCAGACCGCCGCCCTCTACCGCCAGTTTCCACCGGCCGCCGTGGCGACGACCATCGCCGGCACGATCATCGTGTCCGTGCTCTGGAATCACATCCCCCATGCCCTGCTGCTGACCTGGATCGCGCTGCTGGGCGTCGTGGTGTTCGGCCAGGGCCTGATCTGGCGCGCCTACGCCAGCACCCGGCCGCCGGCCGAAAAGGCCCTCCAATGGGCCCGGCGCTACGCCGCGTTCTCGGTCCTGGCGGGACTCCTGTGGGGCGGGATAGGGGTGTTCCCCCTGATCCCCGAATCGGTGCCTCACCAGTTCTTTGTCGGCATGGCCTTGGCCGGAGTCACCGCCGGCGCGGTCGGCGCGTTCTCATCCTATTTCCCGGCCTTCATGGGCTTCGCGATCTGCGCCCTGCCGCCGTTCGCGATCAATCTTATGGCCCAGGGCGGGACCATTTCAGTTGGTGAAGGCGGTATCACGCTGTTGTTTTTCGCCGCCATGATCGTGCTGTTTTTCGCCGCCATGATCAAGATTTCGCGCAACCTCAACGGCTCGATGGCCGAATCCTTGAGGCTTCGGTTCGAAAACGAAACCCTGCTCCACGATGTCGAAGCCGCGCTCCGCCACGCGCGCAGCGCCAGCAGCGCCAAATCGGATTTTCTGGCCTCGATGAGTCATGAAATCCGGACCCCCATGAACGGTGTGCTGGGCATGGCCGGGCTCCTTCGCGAGACCGGCCTCGACGAGGAACAGCGCGAATATGTCGAAACCATTCACGGCTCGGCCGAAGCGCTGCTCACAATCATCAACGACATTCTCGACTGGTCGAAAATCGAAGCCGGCCGCATCGATTTCGAGATGTCGGACTTCAATCCCGTGCAAATGGTCGAAAGCGTCACCGACCTGATGGCGTCGGGGGCACACCGCAAGGGTCTGGAAATCGCTTCCCTGATCGAGCCCGGCTTCCCGCGGGCGGTCCGCGCCGATGTCGGGCGGATTCGCCAAATCCTGCTCAATCTTGTCGGCAACGCGGTCAAATTCACCAGCGAGGGCTCGGTGATGATCGAGATGGCGGTCGAATCCCGGGACGATGCCAAGGTGATCATGCGGTGTTCGGTGACCGACACCGGGATCGGCATCGCCGAGGAATACAAGAGCCGGCTGTTCGAGATGTTCACCCAGGCCGATTCCTCGATCGCGCGGCGGTTCGGCGGCACCGGGCTCGGGCTCAGCATTTCGCGCAAGCTGATCGAGCTGATGGGCGGCACCATCACGGTCGAAAGCGAGGTCGGCAAGGGCAGCAAGTTCACCATTTCGCTCGGCCTGGACCTGGCCCCCGACCAACCGGAGGCATTGCCGGTCTCGACCCTGCCGCCGCTCAAGGTCCTGGTCGTCGATCGCAACCCGGTCAGCCGTCGGGTCGTCGAGGAAGTGCTCACCGCCTGGTCGATCACGATTTCCAGCACCGCAAGCGGCGAGGCCGCGCTGGGCATGCTCATGCAGGCCAACGATGGCGATGCCCCCTTCGATATCGTCATGATCGATCACTCGACCCCCGGGACCGCCGGCGTGCCGGTCGAAACCCTGATTCGCAAACAACCGGCCTTGGCGCGGACCAAGCTGAGTCTGGTGGCGACGGGCGATGTCGCCCACGGAGCAGACGACCTGGCCGCGCGCGGTTTCGCGGCCGTGGTGCTGAAGCCGATCCGCCAATCGGCGCTGCTCAATTGCCTGATGGACACGATCGGTCTGGAACGGGCCCTTCAATCCCAGAACCAGGCGGCACCGGGCCTATTCGCGCAGCAGGCGCGGCGCGCCACCGGCCGCCCGCTTCGCATTCTGCTGGCCGAGGACAACACCACCAACCAGATTCTGAGCGTGCGCATCATCGAAAAACTCGGCCACCGCGCCGATGTCGCGGAGAATGGTCGCGAGGCGGTCGAGGCGATGGCGCTGATGCCCTATGACATTGTATTGATGGACGTCCACATGCCGGAGATGGACGGCTTCACCGCCTCCCAGCAGATACGCGACCTGCCCGGCAAGGCGGCAAGCGTGCCGATCATCGCGCTCACCGCCGATGTCATCGGCGGGATGGCCGATCGCTGTCAAGCGGCGGGCATGAACGCCTACATCAGCAAGCCGTTCACCCCGCAGCAACTTTCGGAGGCCTTGTTCCGGTGGGATCCGACCCGCGCCCAGGACGACGGGCCAGCCGAATCGATCGCGCCAGCCGAGGCACCGGTGTCGGCCGCCGAAGCGCGCGGCGCGTTGGACATCAAGACCCTGGTCGGTCTTCAAGAGCAACTTGGCAACGATTCGGTGATCGATCTGGTCGACGAGTTTCGGGACAAGCTGCCGGACCAGGTGACCCGGATCGAAACCGCGGGGTCCGATGCCGAGGCGCTGGGCGAGGCCGCCCACAAGCTCGCCGGCGGCGCGGTGGTCATCGGCCTGCACGAACTCGCGGATTTGTGCCGCGGCATCGAACATCAGGTCGCCGACGGGGACTTGGACGGCGCCCGCGCGGCCGTGACCGAGCTCGCAGGTGTCGTCGACCGGGGCACCAAGGCGCTCGATCACTGGCAACCGGGCTTGATAGCGGCGCAGTAGTCGCGGTAGGACTCACTCTGTCATGGTTGGTGGCGCCGGGCCGCTCCGGCGGCGGACGCCACCGCCAGGCCGACGCGCTTCGTGGGGTCTTGGACAGGAATGGGTAAGTCGTGCCAGCGGGCCTGATTGTCGTGGTCGATGACGACCCGGTCATTCGCAAATTCTATCAGGAAGGCCTGGGCAGCGCAGGCTACACGGTGCTCACCGCCCCCACCGGCGAGGACGGCCTCGCCCTGCTGACCGACCACAAGCCCAGGATCGCGATCCTCGACATCAATCTGCCGGGCATGAGCGGCATCGAGCTGTGTGAAGAGGTCAAGCGCATGCGCTGGGACCTGAGCTTTCGCGGTCGCAGCGTCCCGATCCTGTTCGTGACCTCCAACGATACTCTGCAGGTGCTGCACGACTGCATCGCCGCCGGTGGTGACGACTTCCTGATCAAGGGCGCGCCGATCAAAACCATCCTCGAGCGATGCGCCTACTGGTCCCTGACCTCGACCCGTTGCGTGGCCGACGAGCAGCGTGCCAAGGCGCTGGAAAAGGTCGAGGAAGAAATGCAATCGGATCTGGTTCAGGACATTCGCCAGCAGCTGTTCGGCGGCCCGGTGGTGGCCCTGACCGAAGAGACCAACGAGGATGTCCGCCATCTGGTCGCTTTCGTGCTCGAGTCGCGAGGCGAGATGGGCGCGAATTTCGGCCATACGGTCAAGGAAAAGCTCTATCTCCTGGGATACGCCACCGGCGCCGTCGCCGGCCGGTCGAAAGTCAACATCGCGATGAAACTGGCGTTCAACCAGTATCTCCGCGCGACCATGCTCGGCGCCAAATTCCTGGTCGCCGACGAGATCGACATCATGCTCGAGAACTGGCACGAGCTTTACGACAACGAAACCTTCCAGAACGGATGTGAAAAGGGTGAATCCGACTACGACGCCGTCGCGGTCCCCTGAGAGCCGGGAATGAGCGACGAAGATCGACCGGGCGGCATGGGGCGCGGGCTGACCCATTACGGGGATGCCGGATTTTCGCTGTTTCTGCGCAAAAGCTTCGCCAAGTCCATGGGGCTCTCGGATCGGGATCTGGCCCGTCCGGTCATCGGTATCGCCAACACCGCCAGCGGGTTCAACAACTGCCACCGAACCGTACCGGATCTGATCGCGGCCGTGAAACGGGGCGTGATGTACGCCGGCGGACTGCCGGTGGACTTCCCGACCATGTCCCTGGGCGAACCCTATCTGACCCCGACCAGCATGCTCTACCGCAACCTGATGGCGGTCGATACCGAGGAGATGATTCGCGCCCAGCCGATGGACGCGGTGGTGCTGGTGGGTGGCTGCGACAAGACCGTGCCGGCCCAGTTGATGGCGGCGGCAAGCGCCGGCCTG
Source organism: uncultured Rhodospirillaceae bacterium (assembly GCA_913045505.1). Classification (GTDB taxonomy): domain Bacteria; phylum Pseudomonadota; class Alphaproteobacteria; order UBA7887; family UBA7887; genus CAJWQN01. Next base: position 11,382 of record CAJWQN010000036.1, read on the forward strand.
CCGGCTATCGTGCTGGTCACCGGCCCGATGATGACCGGGAGTTGGCGCGGCGAGCGGCTTGGCGCCTGCACGGATTGCCGCCGCCAATGGGCTCGCTATCGCGCCGGCGAACTGGACGAGGACGAGATCGACGAGGTCGGCGGCGAATTGTCGACCACCGCCGGCACCTGCATGGTGATGGGCACCGCCAGCACCATGGCGCTGATGGGCGAGGCGCTGGGCATGATGCTGCCCGGCGGCGCCGCGATCCCGGCGGTCCATGCCGATCGCTTGCGCCTGGCCGAGCGGACGGGTCGGCGCGCGGTCGCCCTGGCCGCGGAGCGCTTGACCCCGGATCGGATCATGACCCCGGCCGCGTTCACCAATGCCTTGCGGGTTCTGCTCGCCTGCGGCGGCTCGACCAACGGCCTCGTCCATATGACCGCGGTCGCCGGGCGGATGGGCATTCGGGTCGATCTGGCCGCATTCGACCGGATGAGCCGGGAAACCCCGGTCCTGGTCGACCTCAAACCGAGTGGCGCCCATTACATGGAGGACCTGCACAAGGCCGGCGGCCTGGCGACAATGCTTCGCGAATTGCGCCCGCTGCTGGCGCTCGATTGCCTCACGGTCACCGGGCGAACCCTGGGCGCCGAGCTCGACGCCGCGCCGGCGCCCTGGCCGCAGGAGGTGGTGCGCCCCCTCGATCGGCCGTTGACGGCCGAGGGCGGCATCGCCGTGTTGGGCGGCAATCTGGCGCCGGACAGCGCGATCATCAAGCAGGCGGCGGCAAGCCCGGCCTTGCTCAGCCATGAAGGCCGGGCGGTGGTGTTCGACTCGCTCGCCGATATGGCCGAGCGCATCGACGATCCCGCACTCGACGTGGCGGCCGAGGACGTGCTCGTGTTGCGCAACGCCGGGCCCAAAGGCGCCCCGGGCATGCCCGAGTCCGGCTATATCCCGATTCCCCGCAAGCTCGCCCGCTCAGGGGTCAAGGACATGGTGCGGATATCGGACGCCCGCATGAGCGGCACCGCCTTCGGCGCCATCGTTCTTCACGTCTGCCCCGAGGCCGCGATCGGCGGGCCGCTCGCCCTGGTCCGGGGCGGCGACCGAATCCGCCTCGACGTGGCGGCACGGCGGCTCGACCTGCTGGTCGATGACCGGGAACTCGCGCGCCGGCGCCAAGCCTGGTCGCCGCCGCCGCCCCATCCTGGGGCCGAGCGTGGCTATCTCAAGCTTCACCTCGACCACGTGGAACAGGCCGATCTGGGCTGCGACCTCGATTTCCTCAAGCCCGCCCGGACGATCGGATCGACGCCGGTCTGAGTTGCGCGGACACCGGATTTGGACCGCTATATGGTGAGTCCATGACCGACTAGGCTGGCGCGCCGTCCGCCTTTACACTGGTCTTCGCGGTTGGGATTGGAACAGGATTGAGGCCGTTGGATTATCAAGAGATTACATATCGGGTCGAAGAGGGCGTCGCGACGATCACGCTGAACCGGGCCGACAAGCTGAATGCGTTCACCGAGACCATGCGCGACGAGGTGATCGACGCGTTCGGCCGCACCGATGGCGACGATCGGGTGCGGGCGGTGATCGTGACCGGCGCCGGCCGGGGGTTCTGCGCCGGCGCCGATCTTTCGGCCGGGGCCGAGACGTTCGATTACCAGGCGCGCGGCAAGACTGCCGCGGACGAGGTGCCGCGCGACGGCGGCGGGCTGGTCACCTTGCGTATTTTCGATTCGTGCAAGCCTGTGATCGCGGCGGTGAATGGCCCGGCGGTGGGGATCGGGGTGACCATGACCCTGCCCATGGATATCCGCCTTGCCTCGGAGGAGGCGCGCTTCGGGTTCGTGTTCGCGCGCCGGGGCGTGGTGCCCGAAGCCTGTTCGAGCTGGTTCCTGCCCCGCATCGTCGGCATTTCCCAGGCCCTGCAATGGGCCTATTCGGGCCGGGTGTTCGGGGCCGAGGAAGCGCTGGCCGGCGGCCTGGTGAACGAGGTCGTGGCGGCGGACGCGCTGTTGCCGCGGGCGCGCGAGATTGCCCGCGAGATCGCCGAGAATACCTCGGCCGTGTCGGTGGCGTTGATCCGCCAGATGTTCTGGCGCACCCTCGGCGCCGATCATCCCATGGAGGCGCACAAGATCGATTCCCGCGGCATCACCACCATGGGCCGCGCTCCGGACGCCTATGAAGGGGTCCGTTCTTTCCTCGACAAGCGCCCGGCCCGGTTCACCATGACGCCCAGCCGCGACATGCCGGACTTCTATCCCTGGTGGCCGGATCGGGACTTCGACTGAGCACGTCCGGCGTTCATCCCAAACCGCGGGCGGTCAGGTAATCCACTCCGACGGGCGCGCGACCGCGATCGCGACCGCGCGCCGGCGCACCGCTCCCCGGCTTGCTTCGGTCAAGAAGTGGGGTACATATTTATCGGTATCTGCTATTCTGTATCCGAGTCCGCGAGACGGGAACCCAGAAAGGGGTGTCTCCGATGGTAGAAAGCATCAACAACAGTGGCTCCGCCGCCGGACTGGCGTCGCTGCTCCAGGCCAACCTTCAGGCTCAAAATGCCCAAAAGCGCATCGCCACCGCATTGCGGGTGGCCGGCGCCACGGACGATGCGTCGTCATTCGGCATCGCCCAGGGCATTCGCGCCGACCTCCAGGCCTCGCAGGCCGTCCAGCAGGGCATCGACAACGGCCGCGGACTGTCGGCGGTGACCGAGGCGGCGGCGACCCAGGTGTCGAATCTGCTGACCGAGGCGCGCGGAGTCGCGATCGCGGCTCTCAATCCGGCCAACACCCAGGAGCAGGCGAATATTCTGGTCAACGACTTCAACGCCCTGGTCGGCCAGATCGGGCAGACCATCGGCAACGCCGATTTCAACGGCACCAATCTGCTGGAGGCGGGTGCCACGGACCAGCAGGTGCTCACCGATGCAAGCGGCGGAACCCAGACCCTGACCGCCCAGGACTTGCAAGCGGGCGTGGTCGATACCCTCGTCGCCGGCGATATCGGCGCCGCGGTGGCGGCGGTGCAAAGCGGCGGCGGCGGTGGCGCGCCTCAGAATCTGCTCGATGCGCTCGATGCCGCCTCCGGCACGATCAGCACCGCGATCGGCCAGATCGGCGCCGAGGCGCGAGCGCTCGAATCGCAAGGCACCTTCCTGACCGCGATCGACGACGCGACCACCGAGGCGCTGGGCGCGGTGGTCGATGCTGACCTGGCGCGCGAATCGACCCTGCTCGCGGCCGGTCAGGTCAAGCAGCAGCTTGCCCTGACCAGCCTGAGCATCGCCAACAGCCAGCCCCAGGTCCTGGTCAGCCTGTTCCAGACTTGAGGCTCGGGTGGCCAGCGGTTAGAGAGCCGCGACGATCGCGATCTCGACCTTGTACTGAGGCGCGGCGAGGGTCGCCTGGACGCAGGCGCGGGCCGGCGTATTGCCGGGCGAGACCCAGGCGTCCCAGACCGCGTTCATTTGGTTGAAGGCGGTGATGTCGGTGATCCATATGGTCGCCGACAGCAGCTTTGATTTGTCGGTTCCGGCATCGGCCAAGAGACCGTCGATCTTGGCCACCACCTGCTCGGTTTGCCCGCCGACATCCGCGCCGCCGTCGTCGGCGACTTGGCCCGCCAAATATACCGTATCGTTATGGACCACCGCCTGGCTCATCCGGGCGCCGGTCTTGTACCTCGTGATGGTCATCGCCGTCATCTCCTCCATGAATTTCCGCGCGGGCCCTTGTTACCACGAACCCGATCGATTCGGGACCGTTGGGCTGTGCTAAAATGTTGTCGGGCAACCGTATCGCAAGGAGCACCGGACCATGATCGAGAACCCGCCAGTCTTGACCATCCGCCGCAATGTCACGCGCCCGGCCGCCGACCTGATCGATGCCCTGGCCGGGACACCGACCGGATTCCTGGTCGATTGCATGGGCGGGCGCGGCGGACTCGATTATCGGATCAAGCCGTTGCGGGCACCCGGCACCGCGCCGGCCGGGTTTACCGGCCCCGCGGTAACCTGCCACACCGGTCCCGACAACAATCTGGCGGTCTTTGGCGCACTCGACTTGGCTCGACCCGGCGACGTCATCGTCATCGCCACCGACGGCTTCACCGGCTCCGCCGTGATCGGCGACAACATGGTCGGCATGGCCCGAAACAAGGGCGTCGCCGCGATCGTGACCGATGGCCTGGCCCGTGATGCAGAGGGGATTCTAGGGTATGGTCTCCCGGTCTACTGTCGGGGGGTCACGCCCAATTCGGCGGCACGGAACGGGCCCGGCACTGTCGGGTTGCCCATAACCGTGGAGCGCGTGGTGGTCGAATCCGGTGATGTCTTGGTTGGTGACGGTGACGGCGCCGTGGTGATTCCGAGCCATATCGTCGAGGCCGTCATTGGTCGGCTGGCGGCGGTTCGAGAGGCCGAGACCGCCCTGGGGGACAAGATTCGAGGCGGGCTCGCGCTGCCCGAGTTCGTGGGCCCGCTGCTGGCTTCGGACAAGGTGCGCTATGTCGATTGATCGATGGTGTGGCAACCTGCGCGGCGAGGGGTGACCCGGGTCCATGGCGTCGCCTACCGATATCGACGTGCCGCGCATCGCGACTCCGGTTGGGAGTGCGCCGGCCCGGCCCGGCGCGGCGCCACCGAACTGGGATCAAGTTTCGATTCTGTATCGTCAATTCGGTTTTGATGCCGTCGCCACGCTGGTCAATATTCCGATCGTCGTCGCGGTGCTCTGGGATGTGGCGCCTCATGGGGCGCTGACCGGCTGGGCGCTGGCCTTGATCGCGGTGACCGCGTCACGCATCGGCCTGTGGCGGCGGTTTCGCGCCGACGGCCCGAAACATCGCGACGCCGAATACTGGGCGCGATGGTTCACGATCGGCGCCGGCGCCGGCGGAGTCGCCTGGGGCGCCGCCGGGGTCGGACTGTTCCTGATCGATCCCTTTTCCTATCAAGCGTTCGTGGCTCTGGTCCTCGGCGGCATGGCGGCGGGAGTCGCCGTTGCCTACGCGCCCCATCTGCCCGCGGTCGTCGTATTCGCCTTCCCCGCGATCTTACCGGTCGCGGCCAACTTTCTCAGCCGATCCGATGGGATCTCCCTGGCGCTGGGCGGCATGACCCTGATCTACCTGGTGTCGGTGTTTGCGGTTGCACGCAACTTGAACGCGACACTGATCTCCTCGCTGCGGCTCCAGGCGGAGAACAAGACTCTTCTGAGAAGCCTCCGCCACAGCCTCGAGGAGGTCGAGGCAAGCGAGGCGCGGTTCAGGGATTTCGCTGAATCATCGTCCGATTGGTTGTGGGAGACCGATGCCGAGCTTCGCTACACCTCTGTGGACCCGAAATCGGCCGGTGTCGCGGGAGAAGACGCTGAATTCATGGCCGGAAAGATGGCGGAGCCCGAGGCTGGGAACGATCCGGATGCCTGGCGCCGACATCGGGCCGATTTGGCGGCGCGCCGGCCGTTTCGGAATTTCACTTTTCGGCGATCGGGTACGGACGGGCCCAGCCGGGTGATCCGGGTCAGCGGCAAGCCGATTTTCGGAACGGGCGGGGACTTCCTGGGCTATCGCGGGGTCGGCACCGACATCACCGACCAAGTCGAAACCGAGGCACAGGCACGGACCGCACAGGAGCGACTGGCATCGGCGATCGATCGGCTTTCCGAGACCGTGGCCCTGTTCGACCCGGACCGCCGCCTTATCATCTGCAATCTGGCCTGGCGCGAGGTCAATCGCGAGGTTGCCGACCAGATTCGGCCCGGGATGCGCCTTGAGGATCATCTGCGGGTCGGGCTCGAGCACGGCCATTATCCGGACGCACGCGGGCGTGAAGAGGCGTGGCTGCGCGAACGGCTGGAACGCCACGAC
>CAJWQN010000037.1 GCA_913045505.1 uncultured Rhodospirillaceae bacterium
CCGCCGAGGCTTCTTCGATCCCCGTGAGGCCCCGGTTCCGCACCTCAGCCAGCGCCGTCGAGTCGAGCGCGGCCAAGTCACGATTCTCAAAGAATATCTTGCCGTCGGAAATGCGCGATGGCGGCTCCAGCAAGCCGACCAACGCCCGGCACAAAGCAGTTTTGCCGGCCTTCGCGCCGCCGATCAGGCCCAGGATTTCGCCGGCGTCCAAATGAAACGAGATTTCGCGCAACGCGTCGCCGGTCCCGGAGTTCACCGTCAACTCGTGCACGTAGAGGACGGTCACCTCATCGGCCCCGATGGGGCTGCCGAAGGGAAGGAATCCGAACGCCGATCGCTGGAGGCTCGAATGTCAACATTCGCTGACTATAACTTGGCCGCCGCGGCGCATCCCAGCCTTGATTCGCGGCCCCGTGACTGGCAAGTTGTCCAGAATCCAGCGTTGCTTACGCACCGGTCCGGCCATTGTGCCGGGTCTGGCCGCGAATGGAGGTAATGGAATGGCGAGTGTTGCGCCTTCGGATTCGATGGCCACCGATGCGCCGCCGGAAATGCGCGAGGCGCTCGAGCAGCGGGTTCGCGAGTTGACTGAAGAGTTGGCGCGGGTGCGCAAGAACCTCGCCGACGAGATTTCGCGGCGCGAGATGACCCAACGTGCGCTCGAGGGCCTATCACGCCACGACCCGGTTACCATGTTGCCAAGCCGGGGCCTGTTCGATGAGACGCTCGACGAGGCGTTGATCAAGAACAAATCGACCGGTTCGAAACTGGCCGTTCTGGCCCTCAACCTCGATCGGTTCAGGACCATCAACGATTCGCTCGGTCACACGGTCGGCGATCTCTTGTTACGCGAAGTCGCCCAGCGTATCGACGGCTGCCTGCGCGACGGTGACAGCGCGGGCCGGCTCGGCGGCGATGAATTTTTCGTCCTGGTCGAGCCGATTGCGGACGTGGCCGACGCCGAACGCATGGCCAACACCATCATCACCGCGGTCAATGAGCCGTTCATGCTGGCCGGACATCCCTGCACCATTGGCGTCAGCATCGGCATCGGGCTCTGGCCCGACCATGGCGAGACCGGCGACGACCTGATGGCCAACGCCCACCGGGCCATGTCCGGCGCCAAGAAACGCGGCCGCAACACGGTCAAGATCTTCGAGAAGTGGTAGGCCGCGTCGCGGCCGGCTAGGACAGCGCCCGTTCCAACAGGTCGAGGCTGCGCACGCGCGCGAGCTTGGCCGATGCCGCGTCGTAGGGCGGATAGCCGGCCCGGTTGAAACCATGCTCGGCGCCCGTGTAGACGTGGATGGTGACGTTGCTCTTATCCGTCAGGCGGGCGCGGACCGCCGCCACCGCGTCCGGCGGCACATGGCTATCATTGCCCGCGAAGTGAAGGAGCAACGGGCAGGTCACGTTATCCGCTTCGTCGAGAAACGCCTCGATCTTGACCCCGTAATAGCTCACGGCCGCATCAACGTCCAAACGCGCCGCGCAGAGATAGGCGAGCTTGCCGCCCAGACAGAAGCCGATCCCGCCGACCTTGCCGTGACATTCGGGTCGGCCTCTCAGGGTCGTTGCGCAGGCGCCGAGATCCGCGATCAGCCGATCCAGATCCAGACGTTTGTTCAATGCCCGCGCACGGGCCTGCCCTTCGGCGGTGTAGGGCAGATAGGCGCCGTGCTCCAGCCGCCAATAGACGTCCGGGGCCAAGGCCACGAAGCCCTCGGCCGCGAAGCCGTCGGCGACGCCGCGGATATGCTTGTTGGCGTTGTAGATTTCGGGCAGGACCAGGAGGCCGGGTCCGTGTCCTGACGGCGGCACGGACAGGTATGCGGCGAAGTCGCGGCCGTCGGCTGCGGTGACGCTGATTTCTGTTTCCGTCACGAACGCGCCCTCCCTCGGGCTCATGGTCCCGGTTTCGGGTCGATCGGCACCATGGCCGCGAAATCATGGGCCGCCTCGAACAAAGTGGCGGCCGATATGACTTGGGCTTCGCCGCGGGGCGGGCCGACCACCTGAAGGCCCACCGGCCGGCCATCGTCGGTAAACCCGCAAGGAATCGAGGCCGCGGGGCAGCCGGTCAAGGTGATCGCACCGCAAATCATCAGCCAGCCGGTATAGTGCTCGAACTTGTGGCCGGCGACCTCGCTCGGATAGCGCAGCGCGCCGTCGAACGGCGGCACGATCGCGGCCGGGCACAGCAGCAGATCGTGGTCTTCGAAAAACCGGACCGCGCGCTGATAGAGTGCGCCGCGGGCGCGCAACGCACCTGCAATCTGGTCCACCGACAGGGCCAGTCCGGCCTCGATATTCCAGATCACCTCGGGCTTGAGCTGATCTCGATGATCGAGCAGGTCGGCCTTGGTGGCCGCGAACATCTGGGCGCGCAGGACGTGGAAGATATCGGCGGCGCCGGTGAAGTCGATGCAAGCCTGTTCCACCGTGGCCCCTAGGGAGGTGAAGGCCTGCGCCGCGCCGGCGCAGATTTCGGCCACCTCGGGCTCCACCGGCATGAACCCCAGATCGGCGCTGAATGCCACTCGGCCGGGTGGCTTCGGATCGATAAAGGCGTCCAGGAACGGCGTCGTCGGCGCCTCCAGCGACAGCGGATCGCCGGGATGACGGCCAACCTGGGCATCGAGCATCAAGGCGGTGTCGCCGACGGTGCGCGCCATCGGGCCATCCACGGGAAGGTCGTTGAATGGCAGCACTCCCGGTCCATGCGCGACCCGCCCGGGGCTCGGCCTCAGACCCACGACCGAACAGAAACTGGCCGGATTGCGGAGGCTGCCGCCGAGATCGCTGCCCGTCGCGAGCCAGACCTCGCCGGCGGCCAGCGCCGCCGCCGCGCCGCCCGACGAGCCGCCGGCCGAGAGTGCCGTGTTCCAGGGATTGTTGGTGTGGCCGAACACTTCGTTGAAGGTGTGGGAACCGGCGCCGAATTCGGGCGTGTTGGACTTGGCGATTACGACCGCGCCGTTTCGCTCCAGGGTTTCGACCAGGTAATCGGAATGCTCCGGCACCGCGTCGGCGTAGAGCGGCGAGCCTTGGGTGGTGCGAACGCCCGCGACCGCGACCAGATCCTTGACCGCGATCGGCAGGCCATGGAGATAGCCCGGCGGCGGATCCTCCGGCGGATCGGCCATCAGCGCCCGCGCGCGCCGGCGGGCACGTTCCAGGCACAGGGTCGGCAGGGCGTTGATTGCCGGCTCGGCCTCCCCGATCCGGCGGCTGGCGGCATCGATCAATTCCAGCGGCGACAACGCGCGCTCGCGCAACCGGGCCACAGCCTCGCGCGCACTCAGCTTGATCAGGTCGTCCAATTCAAGTCCTCATGTCGGTGACGGCCGGGCCATGCGGACCGGGGTCGGGCGCCGTTATACCATGAATTTTCCGCCGCTTGGCCGCTGGTTGCCAGTGAACATGGCCCCTGCTATAGCACTCGAATGCATGAGGAGAACAAGGTGAGCGGGGCGTCCGAAGTCGGCCAAGAGCACCGGCGCCGGGCTCCGAGGGCGGCGGTACCTTGAAAAACGCCGACACCTTTTTCCTTGCCTCGCGGGCCGGCCAGGGCGGCTGCTGGTGAAGGTCCGATCAAGGTGGCCGCGACCACCATAGGCGACCGTCCGCTGTCGCGTAGGGCTGGAGACGGCACCCGGTAGCGCAACCCTCGGCTTCTCTATGTGGATCGTCGCGACCAGCGCCCGCCATTACGACAGAGGCAGGCCGGAGACGAAGACATGGTCTTGCGGTAACCAACCCGCTTATCAGGGTCTGATCAACAGTCGTCTCTTGGTTCCGCCTCCAGCCATGCGCGACAGCCTCGAGCCTTCTTCGAACCGGCAATGCCGCGGGACGGATAACGCTGCCGACACAGATCAAAAATGGACATGAAGGAGAAGGCTCCTAACGAACCACAATAAAGCCTAAAGCTCCGCCCATTCCGGGATCCTCTTTGCCTCGCGAATGGGCGCGAAATCATCGGATCGGTGGTAGGGTCGCTCCTCGTACTTGGTTTTGAAAGGAATGCCTTCGAAGCTGTTGTCGATCGCCCAGACAACTGCCCGTTCCATGTGATCTTTCCAGTCGGATGGCTTGGTGTATTTTTGATTGAGCCCTTCCTTGTTGACCTTCAATCCCTTGCCGTGGGAAGCCCAGGGACCGGTTCCATTATTTCGCACCGCAATGCCGGGCTTCTTCCTGATGGTGGGGTCCTCGGACCCATCGGGAAGAATCCCATTGACGAAGCGGTTGCCAATCAGAAGGTGGCGGAACAAGTGAGGATTGGATTCGTCCCGATTGTCGACCAATTCATGATCGACCACTTCGGTCCCCCAATCTGGCGGAACCCACTTGCTCATGCCTTTGGGATACTGCCGGTTTCTATATTCCAGGGAGGTCATGCGTGCGGGGCCACGCCGGACAATCGTGTTGTCGACCAGCAAGGTGTTCGCCCACGCACCCAAGTCGACGGGCGGCATTTCGCCATGGTAACCCTGGTCCCGATCCTCGAAGGTCGTCCAACTCTCTAAAATGCTGTTTCGTACATCAACGTTATCGGCGTAACATTTGAGGGCATGGCCCACTGCCTTGGCCGAATGAAACCGGCAGTTGTGGGCTGTAAACCGTTCACCGTGGCCGGCGTAAAGGCAGTGGGACAACCCGTCTCCCTTGCCCGAGTGGAAGATTTCGCAGTTCTCGAGAACCGCGACGTAGGGCTCGTTGGCAAGAAAGAACCCCTGGGCGCCGCCTTCGATCTGGACATTCGACAGCCGGATATAACGCAAGAAGACGCCGCGCACAGCGGCCCGGCCCTTTGTCCCCGTCCGAATGCGCAGGTTCTCCAATTCCAGACCCACCGGAAAGTCCACCATACCGTTCGCGCCCCCGAACAGGTCCCCGTCTTTCGGAGAGACAAGCAACGATGGCGAACCATCCGTGGCGCCCCGAAATATCAAGCGAGCTCCCGTGACATACCTTCCGGGTTTCCTACCGACCCGCCACGCGAACGTCTTGAGTGGCAATTCCAGACCGGCCGGAATCCGTACCACACAGCCCTGGGGAGCGCTGCTGAACTTCTTGTCATCCTGCAGCACGAACTGTTGCTTGGTGCGGGTCGCATCCACGTCCAGATCGTAAATTGGCAAATCGGATTCCGGCACCAACTCCGGCAACGGCCGCTCACCCTTGGCGGTAGCCGGCGCCCGAGGTGGCCGGTCTTCGGTGGCATTGGCGGCCCCGCTTTGTGATGTGATGATGGGTGCCGCCGCGACCAATCCACTTGCTCCCGCGGCACAGAGAAAATTTCTTCTGGAGTAAAGCATTCTTTGCATCTCTCGTTGCTTGCGTCCACTTGGGCTGCCGTCAATCGGGAACAATCTCTGTCTCAATACCCTATTTCTGGCCTTGGTCCGCTGGCGACGTCCGCACGTCAGCGTGGCCCCTGGCGCGCATTCTAGCCCTGTTTGTTCCAACCAACAACGGTGCAATGTAAGGCATCGCGCTCACGATCACCCAAGACCATCCTCCGGGCGCCCGCCTCCGCCAATGGATGGAGGCCGTCAGGGCCGGATTCATGCCGCCGTGCATACGGTTCACCCCACGCGCCCTTTCTCGCCGAATGTGGCTCGCGCCGGGGCAAATATAGTATGACAGCTAACGCTTACTCAGTGTCACCCGATCGAAGTCAATCCTCGCTCCACGTTCAACAAATAACCTCTTTACCTCCTTACTATACCAGTTACGGATGGGAAAAATATAGTTCAACTCAAGATGAAGTGTCCCATCAGCATTCAGCTGATTATCGAAAACGTCATCAATAAAAAACCTCCAATCCTCCACACTCCATATTTCTTCATTCTCCGGCCTGTCGAAAGCGATCAGATATGATGTTATGAGATTGAATCGTACACCAAGGTCTGGCAAAGGTTGCCGACGCTTAACTGTATGGTGCGTCTTGCGAAGGCCTAAGAAGTCCGTGATCTCATCGTAAAGGGCATGCCCCTCGCGATCGATAGCCTGAACGTTTGCAGCAAAATACTCGCACGCATAGGGAAACAAACCAAATCCAGTCCCGATGTCCAGAATTTTCTTTTTTCTCACCTTTTCTATACCAAAAAATAGCATTCTCCTCAAAGCTTCGGCACACCAATATTCAATATGAAAATACTTTAAATCCATAAGTGATGGACTCAATTTTCGTGCACGACTTCTTATCTCATACAAACCGTCCAAATCAATTGTTGCAGCCAACATAGGTGCATGATGCTGAGCTTTGCGACTTATCAAGTGTTCTCTCAACGACAGCGCACGACGAATTTGCCTCAGTTGGCGCACAAGCGTTCCTCCCCGCGAAATGTGCTTGTAAATGAATGCGGTGGTATTTTGGCTTTCGTCCCAACGCTTTGTCAAGGATGCTCTACCCACGAAGGTCTATGGCAACTTCGCATATGTGCAAGAGTCTGTCCGAAAAGTTTATCAAGGATGGCAATAACGAGTGATCCTTCCGAGCATGAGCCCGATGGTCGCCAGGCGGATGAATGGGGGCGCGGTTCGGTTGAGGTTTTCGTGGTCCTTGGCGAGGCACCGGCAGCGGTTGATCCAGGCGATGGTGCGCTCGACGACCCAGCGTCCGGGGATGACCTCGAAGCCCTTGGCCTCGGCGGAGCGCTTGACCACCTCGATCCGCGAGGCGGCATCTTCATGGCCCGGCGCAGCTTGGCGCGGCTATAGGCGCCGCCGGCGAAGATCGCCTCCAGGAAGGGAAACAGCCTCCGCGTCCGCCGGTCAAGGACCAAAAGAGCACCGTCACGATCCTGGGTATCGGCCGGATGGACAGCGACGTTGAGGATCAGGTCGAGGGTATCGACGAGCAGATGGCGCTTCTTGCCCTTGACCTTTTTGCCCGCGTCATGGCCCGAGCGGTCGATGCGCGCCCCCTTTTTCCGCGCCTTTCACGCGTTGAGAGTCGATCACCCCGGCGTTGGGCGAGGCTTCGCGGCCCTCCAGCTCCGGGCTCATCAGGTGGAGCGCGTGGTGAATGCGTTCCAGCGTGCCGTCCCAAACCCACAGCATGAGATAATCGTGCACCGTCGACTTGGGCGGCGGGTCTTTCGGCAAGGCGCGCCACTGGCAGCCTGTGTCGAGAACATAGAGAACCCCGTTCAGCACCTCACGCACATCGACCTCGCGCCGCCGCTCGCCGCGCTTGGCCGGCGGGATCAGGAGCGCGGGCTCAACTCGATGAGCAGAACGAAGTGGCTGTCCGTATTGCGTCGGTGAAGGACGTTCGTCGTAACGCGCTTGACGGCGTTCGGCCATGGTTGCCGATGCCGCCGCCGCGTGGGCGAGGGTTGGAGGCGCGACCGGACTGATGTTAAGATCACCGAACAGTGCTATCGTTTGCTTGGAAAGAACGACGCCGAACCTTCAACCGAGGAAACAGGATTATGCGCAAGACGATCGTGGCCCTTGCCGCGCTGGGGCTGGCCACCGCGAGTGCCGCACCGGTGGTCGCCGACTGTATCTATGATGTCGAAGAGGCGATGCAGGTGATCGAGGGCATGCCCGATGGCTGGCAGAAGGATGCGGTGCAACGCGAGCTGAAAATGGCCTTGGAAGCCGCCAATTCGGGCGATGAGAAGATGTGCCTGGTGCATGTTGGCGTGTGCGCTCAATACACGGGCGGGCGCTGAGGGCTGTTAAGCCCTCGGGCGCGTTTGCCGGGTCGGTGGGAGTGAACAGTCCGCCGGACCAATATTCGTGAAGACGTTGCGGCCCGTCGCGACGTGCCGAAAATGCTGGGTCTTGCCCAGGCGGCGACGCTATTCGAATTTGATCTTCGCCCAATGCCGATCGGCCAGGCCGATGTAATAGGGTGTGTCTTTCTGCCAGGCCTTTCGGGTCAGGTCGCTTTCATTGAGATAAAGGCGGCCCTCGAAGATCGTCCAGGCCGCCGGATCGATTCCGACCTTGACTCCCTGGGCGACGGCGAAAGCGCAATAGCCGCCATAGGCCGGGAGATATTTGTCGGGATCGGCGACAAACAGATCGCGATTTTCCGCGCTGACGAAATACCATGTCGCATGCAGCCACTCGGCGGTGAATTGAGGATCACCCGGCACCGCGGCGGCCATGGTGTGGTAGGCGACCGTGTCGTAACCCCGAACCGCACCGCCCCCACGGGTCATGTTGACCGGACCCTCGGCCAGGGCCGGGCCAAGACACCCGACCACCAGAACGATCGCGGCCATAACACTTGCCAATCGACGGATCATCGGTGTCTCCTCTCACGTCGGATAGGGTTGTCTGGGCCAGCGTAAGGCGGTTCGCGATTCCTCTAAAGGTGATGTCACGCGAACGTGTAAAGTTTTGCGCGGGGTCGGCTTATTGGGCTCGCTGCCGGGCGATCATTGCTTTCAACGCCGCGATGTCCTGCCAGGGGTCCAGCAACCGATCGCCGACGATGAACGACGGCGTGCCGAGCAGGTCGAGCGCCACCCCGAGCCGGCTGTTGTGATCGATCACCGCCTGCACCGCTGGATCACTCATGTCGGTCCGAAGCTGCTCGGCGTCCAGCCCGGTTTCGGTCGCGATCTCCATTACCGCCGCTTCCATGAGCGCGCCCCTGGATGTCATCAGGGCGTCGTGGAATGCCAGATACCGGCCCTGCCGGCGCGACGCGATCGCCGCCCGTGAGGCCAGCGTCGAATCCGAGCCCAGAATCGGGTATTCGCGATAGACCACCCGGAGATCGGGGTCCTGGGCGCGCAGTTCGGTCAGGTCGGCGTGCCAGCGCTTGCAGTCGCTGCAACGGTAGTCGAAGAATTCGACCACCGTCACCGAGCCGTCGGGATCGCCGGCGACGAACGCGGCCTCGGCACTGATCAGCCGATCCCGGTAGGGTGCGATCCTTGCGCGCGCTTCGGCCTTGCGCGCGGCGACAGCCTCGGCCCGCCATAGCGCCTGGACCTCGCCGATCACCTCCGGGTGGGCAAGAAGGTATTGGCGCGCGATGGCCTCGATCTGGCGCACCTGATCGGGACCAAAGACATCGCCGGCCGCCGCGGTTGGCCACCAGGTCGGAACCAGCAGCCAAATCATGGCGCCGACCAGCCATCCGCATGGCGATCGACGGGCCATGGTGTGGCGCTCCGGCGGCGGGCACATGCTAATCGGCGGCCAAGCTTTCGATATAGGCGATCAGGTCGGCGATGGTCCGGTTGGACAGGCTGAAATCAGGCATCGGTGGATGGGGGTCGACCAGGATCGCGGCGATCCGCGCCGGTGTGTTGCGGGGATTTCGGGCGATCGCGCGGAAGGTTGGAATGCCCTCGGTCGCGACTTCGGGCACGGCATCCGGGACGATGTGGCAAGTGCCGCACCAGCGCTTGGCGATCGTTTTGCCGGATTCGGCGTCGCCAAGGGCTACGCCCGGCGATCCCAGGCCGGCGGCCAGACAGATCAACGCGACAATTGCAGGGCGCGGTCGCATTCCCATTATTGCCTCTCCGCTTCAGGTCAGAGCGCCAGCGCGTATTTGGCCACGGCGTCTTCGTTCCAGGCCACCCCGGTGCCCGGTCGGTCCGGAATCAGGGCCTGGCCGTCTTCGATTTTCAACGGCTCGGCCAGAATCGGCGCCGCCCAATTGACGTATTCGAGCCAATGGCGGGTCGGGGTCACCGCCAGCAGATGACTGGAGACCTCGGGAAACAGATGGGACGACATTTCGATCCCGGCGGCCTCCGCGAGCGCCGCCGCCCGCAGCCACCCCGTCACTCCGCCGATCCGTTGCAGATCGGGCATCATGTAGTCTCCGGCGCGGGCCGCGATCGCCTCCGCCATCGCCTTGGGTCCGTAGAAATTCTCGCCGATCTGGATCGGTGTCGCGACCTCGCGCGCAATCCTGGCGCAGCCGTCCAGATCGTCGTAGACGATCGGTTCCTCGATCCAGTGCAAATCCTCGTGATCGAAGGCGCGCCCGCGCGCGATCGCTTCCATCACCGTCAGGCCCTGATTGAAATCGCAGGGCAGCACGATGTCGTCGCCGACCGCCCGGCGCACCGCGCGCACCGCGGCCAGGTCCTCGGCCAGGGTCTCGCGGCCGACCCGAACCTTGACGCAGCCGAAATTTCCCTCCGCCACCAGTTCCCGGGCCTCGGCCGCCGCCGCCTCTGGCGACATCAGGCCGAGCCCGTTGCTGTTGTAGGCCCGCACCGGCTGCACCGTACCGCCGAGCAGGGTGACCAGCGGCACGCCCGCGGCCTGGGCCAACGCATCCCAGCATGCCACGTCGAATCCCGAGGCGGCCATGGTCGCGATGCCCTGATGGCCGGCGAGCGTAAGGCTCTTGGTCACGGTTCCGTAAAGGTCGGTGGGCGCGATGGTCCGGCCCCTGGTCGTCTCGAGAATGTAGTCGAGCACGGCCGCCATGAAGGCGCAGCCGCGCCTGAGGTAGCCGAACAAATAGGCGTGTCCGGTCACGCCCTCTTCGGTCTCCAGGTCGATCAACAGCAGCGGCGCCGCCTCGAAACTGCCGATGCGGGTCGCCAGCGGCCGCGCCATCGGCACCAGGACCGCCCGGGTCCTGAGATCGCGAATCGTGAGTTCGAGACCGGTCATGATCCAAATCCTGTTTCGTTGGGCTTTGGCGCTAATAGGTCGCCCGACCGCCGGAGATGTCGAACACCGCGCCGGTGCTGAACGAACTGTCCTCGGACGCAAGCCAGGCGACCAGGGCCGCGACCTCGTCCGGGGAGCCCATTCGGGCCATGGGGATTCTCGAGACCATGTATTGTTTGAAGGCGTCGGTGACCTGTTCCAGGATCGGGGTCTCGATCACCGCCGGGGTGATGCAATTGCAGGTTACCCCGGTCTCGGCCAGTTCCTTGCCCAGCGACTTGGTCAAGCCGATCACGCCGGCCTTGGCGGCGCTGTAGTGGGCGGCATTCGGATTGCCTTCCTTGCCGGCGATCGAGGCGATGTTGACGATGCGCCCGTAGCCGGCGGCGATCATCCGCGCCGCGATCTCGCGGCAGCAGATGAAGGTGCCGGTGAGGTCGATTTCGACCACCCGCCGCCATTCCTCGACAGGGGTTTCCCACACGGTGGCGTTGTCGCCGGCGACGCCGGCGTTGTTGACCAGGATATCGATCCCGCCCAGTTCCGCGACCGTGGACTCGGCCGCGGTTCGGACCGAGTCCGAATCGGTGATATCGATCGCCGCGGTCGTCACTTGGCCGACATTGCCGAGACGCGCCGCGGCTTCGGCCAAGGTGCCCGTGTCGCGATCCCAAAGCGCGACCCGGGCGCCCGATTGCAACATTCGTTCGGCGATCGCATAGCCGATTCCCCGGGCGCCGCCGGTGACCACGGCGTTGCGCGCCGCGAGATCGATTTCGTTCATTGCCGTCCCTTCCGCCAGCCCGCCGGTGGCGGTGTTGGTGTCGATCGCGGCATCTTAGGCCCTGTCCAAGTCCCCCTCAAGCCGCGCCCGGCGCGGATCAGCCATTCGCCCCCAACATTTGTGGGATATCCAGGAACAGGGATTCGGCCCCGAAACCACCGGCCTTGGTCACCAGACCCATCCGCCGGGCGCGGTGGTCGACGACGCCGAGCGGGATGCCCGGTTGAAGCTCTCCCCAAAGATCGACCGCGGGCCTGTCGATCGCCGCCAGCACGGCCGCCACCGTGTCGCCGCCGGTGACCACCAGGGCACATACCATCACCCGTTCGAGAAGTCGGGCGACGCTGTGCCCGACTGCTTCCGCGACCGCCAAGGGTTGCGAGGGCGCGGCGGCGTCGGTGACCCGTACCAGCGCCATTGGCGGGATGCCGGCAAGGGCCGATGTCGCCAAACCGACATCGAGCCGGCCGGCCGGAGCCGCCAAGGTCACGCAATCGGCCCGCGCCGCCAATCGCCGCGCCTGGACGGTGCTGGCGGGAGACCGGGAGCCGACCACGTAAAGGATGATGCCGGGGCCTAGCGCGGGCTGGGGCCGTGGCTGGGCGGGGCCGAACAGGGCACCCGCCAAGGCTTCGGCCAAGCCGGCCGATCCCGCCAGGACCAGATCGCGGGTTCGCGCCCGCGCGGCCTCGGCGATATGATCCAGATCCGCCTGATCGGCGCAGTCCGCGACCCAGGCCTGCCGGCCGCCGCCGGTTGGAGAGGGCGCGGCGGCATCAGGGATCACCGTCGCGGTCAGGCCGGGATCGGCGCGCTCGAGCTGTTCGGTCAAGGGCAGCGGCGACGGCGCCGCCACCGGGTCCTGCGCGAATTCGGTCTTGGCCAGCGCCACCCCGCCGACATACACCATCCCGCCCCGGGTGGTTCGGCCCTGGGCCGGCATCGCCGGCGTGACCAATGCCCGGCGGCGTCCGCTCGCCGCCATCGCCGCGATGATTTCGGCGGCGACATTGCCCCGCAGGGTCGAATCGATCTTCTTGAACAGAACATCGGGATCAAGTCCGCCCAGCACGCGCCAGGCCCGCTCGACCGCATCCGCCGCCGCCCTCGGGGCGATGTGCCGGGACCCGGTGGTGACCGCCACGACCTCCGACTCGCCGATCAAGGCGGGGTCGAGACGATCGGGCTCGCAGATGACGCGGGTGGCGAGCCCGCGCATGGCGAACGGTGCCGCCGAATCGAAGGCGCCGGTCAAATCGTCCGCGACCAGCGCGATTTGCAGCACCGGATTCAGACCGCGCTGCGCAGCCGGTCCTCGGCCTCGATCGCGGGCGCGGCCAAGATCCGCCGGGCATAGGCGATCGCGGCCAGCATGTTGGTGTGATCGGCCTTGCCGGTCCAGGCGATATCGAACGCGGTGCCGTGATCGACCGAGGTGCGGAGCACGGGCAGGCCCAGCGACACGTTGACGGTGGTGTCGAAGGCGATCAGCTTGGTCGGGATATGACCCTGGTCGTGATATTGGGCGACCACCAGATCGAACTCGCCGCCCACCGCGCGGTGGAACACGGTGTCGGCCGAGATCGGCCCGCTGGCCGCGATGCCTTCGGCGCGGGCCGCCTCCACCGCCGGCTCGATCTGCTCGGCATCCTCGTGGCCGAAAATACCGGCCTCTCCGCAATGGGGATTGAGCCCGGCGACCGCGATTCGCGGCCGGGGGGTGCCGAGCCGGCGGAAATGAGCGTGGCCGATCCGGATCGTGTCCAGGATCCGCGCGGTCCGGCAACGCCCGATCGCGTCCATGAGCGAGACATGGGTCGACACGTGAATGGTCGACAGCCGTTCGGAAGCCAGCAGCATGTAGGACGACGGCGCGCCGGTGAGGTGCTGGATCAGTCCGGTATGGCCGTCATATTCGTGTCCGGCCAGGTGCAGGGCCGTCTTGTTGAGCGGTGCCGTGACGATGACCCCGATTTCGCCGGCTTCTGCCATCGCCACCGCTTGGCTGACGCAGCCATAAGCGGCATGGCCGCCGCCCGGACTGATCGTGCCGTCGCGGATGGTGTCGGCTTCCGGACAGGCGACCGCGATGACGCGGACCGCGCCCTCGGGCGCGTCGTCGGTGGTCACGGCGAGACCGGCGTTGGTCAGACCGTTGGCGCGCTCCAGGATCGCCGGGTCGCCGATCACGATCATGTCGCCACGCTCGGCGGCGGGCAGCGCGGCCAGGGCCTTGCAAATGACTTCGGGGCCGATCCCGCTGGGATCGCCCATGGTGATTCCGATTGCGGGCACGGCTCGATGCTACACGGGACGGGGAGCCGAATGATATGGTCGGTGCCCTTCGTTCTCAAGGAAAGATGACATGCGACGGTACAGAATTGCGGTGATCGGTGGCGACGGGATCGGCCCGGAAGTGGTGGCGGCGGGGCAGCGGGTGCTCGAGGCGGCGGCGGCGCGCGACGGGTTCGTGCTCGAGACCGAGAGCTTTCCCTGGGGATCGGACTACTATCGCCGCCACGGCGCCATGATGCCGGCCAACGGCCTCGATGTCCTGCGCGGCTTCGACGCCATCTATTTCGGCGCGGTCGGCGACCCGGGCCTGCCCGACGACGTGACCTTGTGGGGTCTCAGGCTGGCGATCTGCCAGGGTTTCGATCAGTTCGTCAATTTGCGCCCGGCGAAACTGTTGCCGGGCCTGGACGGGCCGCTCCGGGCCGAACTCGGGGCGCGGATCGACTGGATCGTGGTGCGCGAGAATTCGGAGGGCGAGTATGCCGGTGTTGGCGGCCGCACCCACCGGGGCTACCCGGAGGAAATCGCGATCGAATCCTCGGTGTTCACCCGTGCCGGTGTTGCCCGAATCCAGCGCTTCGCCTTCGAGCTTGCCCGCACCCGCCCCGAGAAACGCCTGACCTGCGTCACCAAGTCCAACGCCCAGCGCCACGGCATGGTGCTGTGGGACGAGGTGTTCGCCGAACTGGCCGCCGAGCACGGCGATATCGAGACCGACAAGGTCCTCGTCGATGCCGCCGCCGCGCGCATGGTGCTGGCGCCCGAGACCATGGACGTGATCGTGGCCAGCAACCTCCACGCCGACATCCTGTCGGATTTGGCCGCGGCCCTGACCGGCAGCCTGGGCATCGCCGCCAGCGCCAATCTCGACCCGACCGGCGCCGCGCCCTCGATGTTCGAGCCGATCCACGGCTCGGCGCCGGACATCTCCGGTGAGGGCATCGCCAATCCGATCGCCGCGATCTGGACCGCGTCCATGATGCTCGACCATTTGGGCGAGCACGATTCGGCCCGCCGCTTGATGACCGCCATCGCCAGGGTCTGCGCCGAGGGTGCCGTTCTCACCCCCGACCTCGGCGGCGACGCGGACACCGACCAGGTCGCCGATGCCATCATCGCCGCCGTCGAGGGCGACAACGCGCCATGAAATCGAGGCCGCGCCCCGAGGGTGGGGGACCGCGTCCGCGCGAAATCATCACGCGGCGCGGGGCGTGGACTTCGGGCGCGCGGGTCGGTTAAGAGTGAGCCTTCCCCAATTGTGCTCGGAGCGCGATATGAACAGGCATCGGACCGGCCGCGGGGCTTTGGCGGTCATCCTTGCGGGCCTCGTGGTCGTTGCCGGAGGCGCCGCGATCGCGGGCGGATTTGCCCGCCACCATCACACCATCCAAAGTTCCACCGATTCGGCGGCTCACATCTACCTGCGCGAGAAGCTGCCCGCCGGGCGGGGCGCCCGGACCATGGGCAAGGCGATCCTGTTCGTCCACGGCGCCACCTATCCGGGCACGTCGTTCGATCTCCCTGTTCCCGGCTACAACTGGACCGACTACGTCGCCGAGCGCGGCTACGCGGCCTATTACCTGGACGTCCGGGGCTATGGCCTGTCGACCCGACCGCCGGCCATGGCCGCGCCGGCGGCCAACAACCCGCCGTTCATGCGGGCCGCGGATGCGATTCGCGACATCTCGGACGCGGTCCAATTCATTCGAGAGCGGGCCGGTGTCGAGCGGGTCGCGTTGGTCGGCTGGTCCTGGGGCACGGTGACCGCCGGCATGTATACCGCCGCCCACAACGACATGGTCCACAAGCTGGTCCTGTATGCGCCGGTTTACGCGGTCGACCGGCCCCAATTGCTGCGCCGATTCAAGCTGGCCGACCCGAACGACGCCGGCCGTTTCAATCCGGCGATCGGCGCTTATCGCACCATCACCGCCGCCGCCGCCCGCGGCCGCTGGGAGGCGCAGATCGTGCCCGAGGACAAGGACCTCTGGCGCGAGGACCGGGTGTTTCGGACCTGGTTCGCCGAGATTCAGGCCACCGATCCGCTCGGCGCGGCGGCGAATCCGGCCTATGTGCGGGCGCCGAACGGGGTGCTGGTCGATGTGTTCGAAATTTTCTCCAACCGGCCGGTCTATGACGCCAAGGCGATCACGGTGCCGACCCTGATCATTCGCGGCGCCGACGACCCGACCGCGACCGATGACGACGCGCGCGGACTGCTCGCGCGGCTGGGCGCCGCCGACAAGAGCTACCGGATACTGCCCGATGGCAGCCATTTCATAAGTCTGGAACGCGAGGGCGCCCGGATTTTCGACGCCGTCCAGGAATTCCTCGACCGATGACCGCCGGCAACGGCGTCGCGCCGGCCGGCGGGGTGTTGGTGGTGACCGGCGCGAGCCGAGGCATCGGTGCCGCGGTCGCGCGGATGGCCGGGGCGCGGGGCTACGCGGTCTGCGTCAACTACAAGTCAGCCTCGGGCCGCGCCGCCGAGGTGGTCGCCGACATCACCGAAGCGGGCAGCCGGGCGGTGGCGGTTCAGGCCGATATGGCCAGCGAGGATGACATCGTTCGCCTGTTCGAGACCACGGATCGGGCGCTCGGGCCGGCCACGGCCCTGGTCAACAATGCCGGCATCACCGGCCCGAACTGCCTGATCGAGGATGTCGATGGGGCGACCTTGGAGACCGTGTTTCGAACCAACGTCGCCGGTTATTTCCTGTGCGCGCGCGAGGCGATCAAGCGCATGTCGGTCAAGAACGGCGGCGGGGGCGGCGCGATCGTCAATGTCTCCTCGGTGGCGGCGTTGCTGTCGAACGCCTTCGAATGGGTCCACTACGGCGCCTCCAAGGCGGCGGTCGACACGTTCACCATGGGTTTGGCCTTGGAGGCCGCGGAGCACGGCATCCGGGCCAACGGTGTCCGTCCCGGCCCGACCGTCACTGATTTGCTGCGGTCCGAGCGCGACGAGCGGCTGGCGCCGACCATCCCCCTCAAGCGCGCGGCGATGCCGGACGAGATCGCGGAAGCGATCCTGTGGCTGTTGTCCGACAAGGCCTCCTATTGCACCGGCGCCACCCTCAATGTCTCGGGCGGTCGCCAATAGCGCCACCGGGCCGGCCAGAAAAAGAAGGCGCCGGCTCGAGGGACGAGCCGGCGCAAGGCAAGGGAGGAGGGAACAATGTGAAAAAGACAATGCCATCGGAGCCGGCCGAAGACTGTGACCGCGGTCACACTTCCGTCGGTTCGCCCGACCGGTCGGGCGCACGGCGCCGGGCCGGCCGGTGCCGGAAAAAAGGGGGCGCCGGAAGCGGATTTGACCGCGCCGGCGCCCAGGTGCGAAGGAGGCAACTTTGTGACTTGACCTTGAGGCCGGCGCTCTTCTGGCGCTGTGACCGGGCTCACGTTTCCGGCGAAGATGGCGCGCCGCCCCGGGGGCGCGAAAAAGAAGGCGCCGGCCCAGGGGAGCCGGGCCGGCGCAAGGTCAGGGAGGAGGGAACAATGTGA
>CAJWQN010000038.1 GCA_913045505.1 uncultured Rhodospirillaceae bacterium
ACGACAATCCCGCCGGTCCCTTCGAGCAGCAGCGCCAGGACGGGACCTGGCTGCTGGTCGACGAGCAAAGACTGCCCGACGGCTCGATCGTGGTGGTCGGTTCCGACATCTCCGAGATGAAGCGACGCGAGGCCGCCTTGCGCGAAAGCGAGGAGCGATTCCGGGATTTCACGGAATCGGCCTCGGACTGGTACTGGGAGACCGATCCCGACCATCGCTTCACCCGTGTGGGTGTCCGGATGCTCGCATCCATCGGCTACGATCCCGAAGATGCGGTCGGCAAGACGCGAGATCAAATGCCCGGAATCGTGGTCGAGGACAGCGACGCCTGGCGGGACTATCGCGCCGACCTGGAGGCGCGCCGATCGTTCCGAAATTTCGTCTACCGACG
The DNA here is from genome assembly GCA_913045505.1 of uncultured Rhodospirillaceae bacterium. Taxonomy (GTDB): domain Bacteria; phylum Pseudomonadota; class Alphaproteobacteria; order UBA7887; family UBA7887; genus CAJWQN01. The sequence continues at coordinate 392 of CAJWQN010000038.1, forward strand.
GGTCGAGCGCGGCGGGCGGACTCGGCATGTGCGGATCAGTGGCAAGCCGGCGTTCGGCCCCGACGGCGAGTTCCTCGGCTATCGGGGCGTGGGCACCGACATTACCGCCCAGATCGAGATCGAGGCACGAGCACGCACGGCGCAGGAGCGATTGGGAGCGGCGCTCGAAGGCATATCGGAATCGCTTCGCCTGTACGATGCCGATGACCGTCTCGTAATCGCCAACAGCGCCTGGCTCAAGTTCAATCGGGCGGTCGCCGATCGAATGGATCCCGGTGGCCGGTTCGAGGATCATATGCGGGCGACGCTCAGCGCGGGTCTGGTTCCCGAATCCGAGGGCCGCGAAGAGGAATGGTTGCGCGAACGGATGGAGCGGCATCGCAATCCGACCGAGCCGTTCGAGCTTCAGCGTCAGGACGGCCGATGGCTGATCATCAATGAAGAGCGGCTGGCCGATGGCAGCACCCTGGTCGTGGGCTCCGACATCACGGAGCGGCGGCGGGCCGAGAAGGCGCTGCGCGCGGCGAAGGAGTCCGCCGAGGTCGCGAATCGGGCCAAATCCGAGTTTCTGGCGGCGATGAGCCACGAACTGCGCACGCCCTTGAATGCGGTCATTTCCTATGCCGAGTTGATAGAACGCGATGACTCCGGACACGGCGCCCACGCCGATTATGCCCAGGCGATCCGGGAGAGCGGCACCCATCTCCTGGACATCATCAACGATATTCTCGATGTCTCGAAAATCGAGAGTGGCCGGCTCGAATTGCAGGAGGATCTGGTCGACTTGGCGGATTTGATCGTGGCCTGTCACAGATTGATCAAGGAACGCGCCGCCGAAGCCGGAGTGGCGGTCACCATCTCTGTCGAGGATGATCTCCCGATCCTCGAGGCCGATGCTCGCAGAGTGAAGCAGATCGTCATCAATTTGCTCTCCAATGCGATCAAGTTCACGCCACCGGGCGGCGATGTCGTTGTTCGCGCCGCTCCGGGGGCCGATGGCGGGGTGGCGCTGGAAATCGTCGATACCGGTGTCGGAATGCGCCAAGAGGACGTCGGCTTGGCGCTGACACCGTTCGTTCAGGTTCAAAGCGGCCGGGATCGGGGCTACGAGGGCACCGGATTGGGCCTGCCGCTGACCAAGAACCTGATCGAACTGCATGGCGGAACGTTGGAACTCGAAAGCGCGCCCGGCGCGGGCACGCGGGCGTTGGTGTCGTTTCCTCAGTCGCGCGTCGCCGCCTGACAGGAATTCGAATTGCGGACCGCCTCGAGGCGGTCGCGCAGCACCGACGCACGACCGATCCCATGCTCCAGCGACTCGATCAGGCCGGCGATTTGCCCCGCGGATAGATCTGCGCCTGTCGCGGTACGCAGGGCCCGAACTTCGGTCGTCAGCTCTTCAAGGACGCCATGAAACAACACCAGATCCCTCATGAGATCTGGTTCAAGAAGACCCAGATCGTCGAGCGCGGCGTCAAAGGCCGCGGCCTTCGGGATTTCGCCCGCCTCAAGACTTGCCGGCGCCAGCGCGCCGTTCTCCGCCAATCGGTCTTGCAAGGTCGCGCAAATCGCGATCAGCCGGTCTTGCAAGCTGGCGAGTTCGGCTTGAAGGCGGCCCGCAAGGACCTGTTTGCGACTCTCCCGATCGAGCCGATCGCGTCGCCGCCTCAAGCTTCCGTTGAGTCGCAAGGCGCCCGCCAAAACCGCCAATCCCGCCGCCGCGGCCACCGCGTAAGGCCACCACGACGGACCGGGTAATGGGCCATCGACGATGCCGCCACCATCACCTTCGAGATCGGAGACGGCCCAGCCGGCGGCGATCAATGCCCCCGATAGGTCTTGCGAATCGATCGCGCATCGGCCGATCGGGTGCCCCAGTGGGTCCGCTTCGACCAGCCGGCAGCGGACCGTGCGTCCGGCCATCAGTTCGCCCAGATAGGCTTCCGCCCCGGCCAGGTCGGACACGCGGACGGCGAACAGTCGGACGAATTGGCCATCGACCACGATCGCGCCGCCGCCGGCCGGAATCGCGGCGCCTTCGAGGATCAGGGGGTGCTCGGCGGCCGCGGTCAGCCGGACCGCCCCGGCGGCGACGGCGAGCGCGAATACCGCGACGAGCCGGTGCCCGCGTGTCATGGGCCAGAGCCGGGAGCCGTTAGCCGAGCGGGCCCGGTGGGCCCGCCGTTCAGGCCACGGGCGTCGCCTTGGTATCGTTGAGTTTGGGCTTGGCCAAACCCCCGGATTTCTCGATTTCGCGGGCGCGCCGGATCGATTGTCGGGCACTGATGACCATCAGCGCCAGGGTATTGTCGTCATAGTCGAACCGCAGCGAAATTTCCGCGAGCTTGTGCAACGCGGTAAAAAAGGCGTCGTTCGAATCGCCGGACGAGACGAAGGTCGTCAATGCCATGGGTGTCCTCCCCGCTACTCCTTGTCGTATCCTGCGCGCGCCGCCGACGGGCCGCAACAAATTTGCGACCGGCGCGGCGGTCGTCCGTTCGCCAATTATTGCATAAGGAATCCGATCTTGTCGCTTTCGCTGAACGTCACGGTGATCATTCTGGTCGTGGCCGTGATCGCGTTTGGGATCGCCAACCGCCTGTCACGCACGCCGGTCGAGCGGCGGCGAATAAGCGGATTGCCCTATGGCATGATCCAATTCGTGGCTCTGGTGGCCGCGGTCCTGATGATCGCCCACCTGGTGACCCTGCTCACCGGTCAGCCGCTCAAAGGCCGGCTCGACCGATGACGGGGGAGGAATGGGCGGCCATGACCGCTTTGGCTTGGCGCCCGGCCTGGTCGATGCGCAATCGCGTCGGCTGTCTGGCGCCGATCATCGCTTGGGTCGGAGAACGGTTGCGCCGCCGCGGTACCGATTCGGCCGGATCGCCGAATCGTGTTGGCGTTTCCGTTGAGGCGCGTTCGACCGAGAAACCGTAACACGGCCGTCTTCCCCCATGCCGGCGCGCCCGTGGGCATGCTGGAGTTCGAATCCTTTCGGCGACCGAGCGGCGAGACCCGTCCTGCAAGGCCCGAGCCACGGTGTTATGCCCGCGTCGGGCGGCTCGCCCCGCCGTTCGGGCTGAGCGCGACCCCGTAATCGCGCCTGGCGGACTCGGGCGTAATCAGCTCGTCACGAAGGTCGGCGGCAACCAGGGCCGGGTCGCGCATCGCCGGCGCTCCGTAGCCGCCACCGCCGGGCATTTCCAGCACCAGCCGATCGCCGGCCGGAATCGGAGTGCGCCCCTTGGGCGGCAGCGCCGCGCCCGACGCCAGGCGCATGCTCCCGCCGGCGCCATCGTGGCCACCGTCGCGCCCGCGCGGCGGATTCTCCAGCCGGTCGAACATCGACGAGATGGCGAACGGCGCCTCTTCGGCACTTCCCACTTCCATGATCTGGCCGAGACCGCCCCGGTGCCGGCCCGGGCCGCCCGAATCGGTCCGATATTCCTTCCGCCAGATTCGGATCGGCGCGATCGCTTCGTTGATTTCGACCGGTGTGTTGCGCACCCCGGACGGAAACGCGGTCGCCGACAGACCGTCCTTGGTCGGCCGGGCGCCGGTGCCGCCGTTGTGGAACAGGGTCACCGTGAACGGCGTGGCGTTGGCGAAGTTCTCGCCGCCGCCGGCGATGCCATCGCCACCGTAGAGAACGAAGTTCCACAGGCATGAGGTGCCTTCGGCGGGGGCGATCCCGTCCACCGCCTGATGGAGGCAGCCGAGCACCACGTCGGGCAGCATCTGACCGATCGCGTGGCGGGCGGCGACCGCGCGCGGTTTCTCGGCATTGAGGATCGAGCCCCGGGGCGCGCTGACCCGCACCGGCGCCAGCGAGCCGGCATTGTTGGGCACCATTGCTCCGACCACGCAGCGCACGCCGAACGAGGCATAGGCCTGGGTGTAGGGGAGCGGCACGTTGATTCCGTAATCGGACACGGCCGCGGTACCGGTGAAGTCGATGTCGATTCCGGTCCCGCCGATGGTCATGGCGGCAACCAGATCCAGGGCGTGCTCGTAGCCGTCGATACGCATGGTGTTGCGCCAGGTGCCGAAGGGGAGCTTGGCGATCTCGTCGAGCATGGCTTGGCGCGAGCGATCGAGGATCTGATGGCCGAGCCCATCGATGCCGTCGAGCTCGAACTCGTCCATCATCTCGACCAGGCGCTTACAACCGGTCTCGTTGCAGGCGGCGAGCGAATAGAAGTCGCCTTCGACCAACAGCGGCTCGCGCACATTGGCGCGCACGATCTCCAGCAGCGATTCGTTGATTTTGCCGCTTCTCAGCAGCGGCATGATCGGGACCAACAAACCCTCCTCGAACACCTGCTGGGCATCGGGGCCGAAGCCGCGGCCGCCGATATCGACGACATGGCAGGTGGCGGCGAACAGGGCGACGAGCTCGGCGTGGCGAAACGCCGGCGTGACCACGGTGAAATCATGCAGATGGCCGGTGGCGAGCCAGGGATCATTGGTGATGTAGGCATCGCCCGGCGCCATCTCCGCCGGCGGGTATCGAGCCAGAAAATGATTGACCGAGGCGGCCATCGCGTTGACATGGCCAGGGGTGCCGGTGACCGCCTGGGCGAGCATGCGCCCGTCGAGGTCGAAGATCCCCGCGGACAGATCGCCGGCCTCGCGGACGGTGTTGGAGAAGGCGGTGCGGATCAGGGTTTGCGCCTGCTCCTCGACCACCGCGATCAGGCGGTTCCACATGACCTGGAAACGAATCCGCTCGAGGCCCGGGTCGGGGTTCATGGCCGGCTCCCTAATGACGTTCCATGACAATATAGCCGAGAGCGTTGATGCATGCCGTGAACGCGGCCGAGACCACGGTCGTGGTCTGGGTCTCGATGATCAAGGCCGGCCCCGGAATGGTCATGCCGGGGACGAGGTCCGATCGGCGATGGACCGGCACGTCGGCCGGAGACCCGGTCGCCGGGTCGAGCAGCAGGCGGCGCTGGACCGGACTCGGGGCCGGCCGGGCCGGCGGCATTTCGACCGGATCGGGCCGTTGCGCGACCGTGGCGACGCTCAGGGTCCAGTTCAATATCTCGACATCGACCGCTGGGATCGTACGCCCGTAATGGGTGCGATAGCTGTCCTCGAACGCGTGGCGGATGACATCGCTATCGCCGGCCGACAGTGCCCGCGGCGGCAGCGCGACGGCGATCTCGTGGCCTTGGCCGATATAGCGCATGTCGGCCGCGCGATTCTCGATCAGTTCGGAATCGGGCGCGGCCGATTCGACGACAGCATAGGCTTCCTCGCGCATGTCCTCGATCAAGCCGTTGACGGCGGTGGCGTCGAAGTCGGCCAGGCGCATGATCCGGCTCCGGACCACTTCGTAGGACACCGGCGCGCGCAGAAATCCGATCGCCGAGCCCACGCCGGCCCCGGTCGGGATGATCACCGTGGCGATGCCCAGCTTCTCGGCCAGGCGCGCCGCATGCAGGGGCGCCGCGCCGCCGAACGCCACCAGCGTCCGTGACTCAGTATCCTTGCCCCGCTCGATGGCGTGAACCCGGGCCGCATTGGCCATGTTTTCCCCGACCATTTCGCTGACCGCGAACCCGGCCAGGGCCGGCGTCAGATCGAGCGCCGCGCCGATCCCCTCGCCGAGCGCCGCCTCGGCCTTGGCCGGTGCCAGCGTCACCGCGCCGCCGGCAAACGCCGCCGGATCGATGCGGCCCATAACCAGATCGGCATCCGTGACCGTCGGGTCGACACCGCCTCGGTCGTAACAGGCTGGCCCCGGCTCCGAGCCGGCGCTGGCCGGTCCGACCGCAATGCGTCCCATTCCATCGACCGTGGCGATGGAGCCGCCGCCGGCGCCGATTTCGACCATTTCGATCACCGGGATGCGCAGCGGCAGGCCGCTGCCCTTGGTGAACCGGTAGGCGCGGGCAACTTCGAAGCTGCGCGCGGTCTGCGCCCGGCCATCGTCGATCAGGCAGATTTTGGCGGTTGTGCCGCCCATGTCGAACGACAGCACCTGCCGGGCGGCGCATTCGCCGGCGACATGACTGGCCAGGATCGCTCCCCCGGCCGGCCCGGAATCGACCAGGCGGATCGGAAACGCGATCGCGGTCTCAAGGGTGGTCACGCCGCCGGCGGACAACATCATCAGCAACGGGCAGTCGAATCCGGCCTCACCAAGCCGGCAATCGAGGCCGGTCAGGTAGCGCGCGATCATCGGCTGGACATAGGCGTTCGCCGCCGCCGTCGATAAGCGCTCGTATTCTCGAATCTCGGGGCAGACCTCCGAGGATCGGGTGATCCAGAGATCGGGCATGGCCGCGGCCAAAATCTCGGCGACGCGCCCCTCATGGGCCGGATTCGCGTAGGAATGCAGGAATCCGATCGCGATGCTCTCGATGGCGTGGGCGCGAAGTTCGGGGATCAGGGCCATCACCGCCGCTTCGTCGAGCGGCACCCAAACCTTGCCCTCGGCGCTGATCCGCTCGGGCACGGTCCAACGCAGGTGGCGGGGCACCAGTGGCCGGGGCTTGTCGATGTTGATGTCGTACTGATCGAATCGATTTTCATACGCCATCGCCACCGAGTCGCGAAAGCCCTCGGTCACCAGCATCGCCGTGGCCGCGCCCTTGCGCTCGATGATGGCGTTGGTCGCGAGGGTCGTGCCGTGGATGATGAGGGCGATTTCCGCCGGCGCCACCCCGGCCTCGGGCAGCAGGGCGAGGATGCCCTCCAGGACCCCGTCTTCCGGCGCCCTCGCCGTCGTCAACACCTTGCGCGCGTGGCGACGGCCGGCGATCTCCAAGGCGATATCGGTGAAGGTGCCGCCGATATCGACCGCGAGCCGCGCGCGCGGCGCCGAGGTCATGGATGGCCTCTTGCGTGTGGGCGAAAGCCGGAGTTGACGGCGCGGTCGCCGTCAACCCCGCCTAGTAATCGTAGGACCAGACCCGCTGAAAGTTGGGATCGTCGAGGATGACGCCGTCAGAGGCGATGAACACGGTTTCCTCGGTTGGATTGGTCCGGTCGGCCGCGGGCAGAACCATCGGTGCCGGCTCGATCGCAACCACGGGCGCAAGCGGCGATTGGACGGCCGCCATCCTGTCAGCCTCCCGGACACCCGCGGGGCGAGAGGCCGGCGCCGTTGGCGGCTCACCGATATCGGTCAGTTCACCGATCGCCGGCGCCAGGCTCTCGGCACGGTCGGCGCCGCTCTGGAGCGTCGGCTCTTCCGAAAGCGCCGCCAACTGCGCTTCCTGCCGTTTCACAGCCATCGTTGCCGCGCGCTCGAACGCGATCGAGTCCGGCATGGTGTCATCCAGGAACTGGAGTCTCTCGGACAACTCGGACAAGGATTGAGCGGGAAGCGCCGCGTTGAGCGCCAGATTGTCTGCGTCCAACCGGCCCAGCGCCCGCAGCAGGCGATAGACCGCGATCCGCGCGTCGAACGCGGCGTTGGCCCTATTGATTCGAGCGTTGAAGACTTCGTTCAAGGCGTCAAGAACCTCGAAAATGGTGGCCTGCCCGGCCTCGCGCGAGGTTCGGAAGGAGACGTGAACCTCCGCCGCGATATTGACCGCGTTTTCCAGCAGCGCCAAGCGATCACGAGCAGTGATCAGATTCTGCCAGGACCGTTTGAGCTCCTCGACCACGGCACGATTCTCGGACATCAGGGTGTCCAGGCTGGCCTTGTGCTGGAAGCTCGCCTCGGCAACCAGGGCGCGGGTCGAAAAACCGTTGAGCAGCTCCCAGGAGGCCTGGACCAGAAGCGAATAATTCCTGCGGTCGCCGGTAACGCCCGAGACGTCGTGCTCGAAACCGGCCTGGGCAACCAAGTCGATCACCGGATAATAGCCCGCCCGCGCCGTATCCTTGGTGACATCCGCCAGGTCGACCTGACGGTTGGCGGCCCGGACCCGGGGTGCTTCGGCGAGCGCGATCTCCAGCGAATCTGTCAGCGTCGTCGGAAGCGCGCCAATCGGCAGGGCCGGGGCTGTCAGGGCATTCATCGGCGGCAGCTTGTCGAACACCTGGGTGTAGCGGCTGATCGAGTTTTCCAGCGTGCCCTCGAACGCGACCCGACGCTCCTTAGAGGATTGCAGCCGCGATTTGGACAACAGAACATCGAGGACAATGCCGGCGCCGCGCTCGACCCGTTCGTCCTCCAGCTCGAGCTGTTGCTGGATGGTCGACTCGTTGCCCTTGGCCAGACTGACCAGCTCACGACGGCGAATCACGTCCAGATAGGCGGTCACCCCGTCAAGCAGCACCCTTTGGGTAATCTCCTGGACGGTAATGGCCGCAATCTGCTGAGCCACCGCGGCGGTCTGATGGGTGGCCTTGGTCAGGAAGCCATCGAACAGATTCTCGGTGAACGAGAGATCGGCGGAGAAAGGCGGTCCGCCGGCCGCCTCATCATTGATCGCGCGCCGCGTCGTGCTATCGACATATTCGTAGCCGTAAGTGGTGTTGAAGGCCACGGTCGGGAAATACCCACTCACCGCCTGCTCGACCGCCTGCTCGGCGGCCGACAGTTGGGCTTTCGTGGCTTGAATGTCCGGATTTGTTGCCAGCAGATAGGCAAGTTCGTCGTCCAGAATGTTAGCCTACCCAGCCGTAACCATCGCCCCGGCCGCGAAACAACCCGCCAGACCGCCGACGATTGGTGTTCTCATCAATATCGATCCCCCGCCTTGCCCCCGTGACAACGGGCCCAATACTCCGACTATTCGGCGCATCTTAGCAAACGAGCGACTCCGTTGCAATTTTAGAATGAGCGCGGACGTCAATGATTTCTGGTGGTTATCCGGTCCGAGCCCGAGGCCTCCGGAGGTGGTCCTGCGACCATAGGCGGATGGCACTGGCGTCGTTTTTGTCATAACCTTCCTCCGATGACGGAACAGACAGTCGCCACGAATGACGTGGGCCGGGCGGATGGCCACGACCCGGGGCGCGATCGGCACCAGATACTCGAAAGCGACGTCTTGAGCTCGGGCGCAGAAGAGCGTTGGCTGCGATCGCTGATCAAGCCGCTGATTCCGGCGTTCCGAGAAATCGGGATGGTTTCGCTGTTCGTCAACCTGCTGGCGACGACGGTGCCCATCTTCGTGCTCCAGGTCTATGACCGGGTGGTGTTCTATTCCGGCGTGGTCACACTCGCGGGCTTGGTGATCGGGATCGCGTTCGCGCTCGGCTTCGACTTCACCCTCCGCCAGGTGCGCAGCCGGATGCTGCAGAGAATCGCGTTGAGGATCGACGTGCAACTGGGGCGAAAATTGTTCGCCAAGGTCCAGTCGTTGCCATTGCGGGTGCTCGAAAGCCGGCCGACCAGCTATTGGCAGATGCTGTTTCGCGACGTCGAGATGGTCCGCAACGTGTTCGCCGGTCCATCGGCCGTGCTGATCACGGATCTGCCGTTCGCGGTGATTTTTCTGGTCGTGATTTTCACGGTCGCGACGCCCATCGCATGGGTCCTGCTGATCATCCTGCCGTTGTTCGTGCTGGTCGCCTGGCGGTCCGGCAACGTGGTCGACAGCGCCTTGGCGGACGAGCGCAAGGCCGGTCTCAGCCGCGAGGAACTGTTGTCGGAAATCATTTCCGGCCGGGCCACGGTCAAGGCGTTGGCCCTCGACGAGGCGGTCCGCCCGGCCTGGGAGGATCGCCACGCCAATACCATCGAGCAGTCGATGCGGCGCGGCGGGCGCAGCGACGGCTACGTCAATATCGGTTTCGTCATGACCATGGCGACGACCGTGTGCCTGGTCAGTGTCGGCGCGCTGGCGATCATCGACCAGAAGGTGACCCTGGGCGCGTTGATCGCGACCGTGATGCTGAGCAACCGGATCGTGATGCCGTTCAACCAGTTGGTCGGGGCATGGCGCAATCTGGCCAGTTTCAAGCAGTCGGTGGCGCGTCTCGACACCGTGTTCAAGATCGCCGGCGAGCGCGACCGTTCGGTGTTGGCGCTCGATCGCCCGGACGGCCATTTGACCCTGGAGCGGGTGACCTTTCATTACGATCCCGAGGTGCCGCCGGTGATCGACAATGTCAGCATCGATTTCGGTCCCGACGGAATCGTCGGCATCGTCGGGCGCAATGGCAGCGGCAAGACCACGCTGATCAAGCTCCTGACCGGACTGTATGCCCCCGACGATGGCCGGGTGCTGCTGGACGGCGCCGACATCACCCAGTTCACCCGCGCCGAATTCGCTCGCTGGATCGGCTATGTGCCGCAGGAATGCGTGCTGTTCGCGGGCACCGTGCGGGACAATATAGCGATTACCGTACCCGAGGCGGACGATGCCGCGATTCAGCGCGCCGCCAAGTTGGCCGGGGTCCACGAGTACGTCATCGACCTGCCCGACGGCTATGCCACGGATATCGGCGAGGCCGGCTCCCGACTGTCCGGGGGACAGCGCCAGCGGATCGCGATCGCCCGCGCGCTGCTCGCCGATCCGCCGGTGCTTCTTCTCGACGAAGCAACCGGCAACCTCGACGCCGAGGCCGAGATCGGGCTTCGCGACACCATGCTGCGCCTAGCCAAGGACCACACCGTGATCGCCGTGACCCACACCCCACCCCTGCTGCGCGCCTGTCGCTCGATCGTGGTAATGGACAAAGGCAAGGTCGCCTTGGCCGGCCCGGCCAATCAGGTTCTGCCGCGGATCATCGCGTCCGGCAAGGCCCCGCCCGCCGACGACTCCTCGGCGGCGGGGGCGCCGGTCCCGGCCCGGGCAGCCGCGGCTCGCGGGCCGGCGTAGCCCCGGCGGGCACCGATGCAGGTGCGGAGAATCCGATGAGCCGGCTCGATGAACTGGAGAAGACCGTCCCGATCTCGCGCCAACGCCTGATCGGCGGGATGGTTTGCGGGCTGATCGCCATGTTCCTGGTCTGGGCCTATTTCGCCGAGTTGGAAGAGGTGGCGATCGCCGACGGCGAGGTCATTCCCCAAGGCCAAATCAAGGTCATCCAGCATCTCGAAGGCGGGATCATCGAAGAAATCTTCGTGCGCGAAGGCGATGCGGTGGTTACCGGCGATGCCCTGGTTCAGCTCGACCTCATGTCCGCGCGCACCAACAAGCAGGAGTTGGAGGTCAATCTGGACGGGCTGCTGCTCCAACGGGCGCGCCTGGAGGCAGAGGCCGACGAGGCGCCGTTGTCGTTTCCGGACGACCTCGCCGCCCGCCTCGCCGACCTGGCCCAATCGGAAATGCGGGCGTTCGAGGGCCGCCGGCAGGAGTTGGCCAGCACCTTGGGCGTCCTGCGCGAGCAAGTGCGGCAAAAGGAATCCGAGATTCAGCAACTGGACAAGGAAACCCAGGCAACCAGGACCGAACTCGCCCTTGCCCGGCAGGAGTTCGAGATTTCCGCCAGCCTGATCGTCGACGGCCTCACCTCCAGGGTCGATCACCTGCGCCTGGAGCGCGAGGTCGAGGAGCTCGAAGGCCGGCTGGCGGCCCTGGGTCCGGCGCACCGGCGGGGCGAGGCGGCGCTTGCCGAGGCCCGCGAACGGGCCCGGGAGGCCAAACTCGGGTTTCGGCGCCAGGCCCTGGAACTGCTGAGCCAGAACGAGCGCGAGGTCGCGCGGCTGCGCGAGAGCCTGGCCCGGGCGGCCGATCAGGCCGAGCGAACCCAGATCGTCAGCCCGATCGACGGGGTGGTCAAGAGTTTGCGCTACAACACGATCGGCGGCGTGGTTAGCCCCGGCGAGTCGATCATGGAAATCGTGCCGACCGCCGACAGGCTGATCATCGAGGGCAAGCTCGACCCCCGCGACATCGGCTATGTCTGGGTCGGTCAGGAGGCGGTGGTCAAGGTCTCGACCTATGATTTCGCGCGATACGGGGGCCTGAACGGCAAGGTGATCTACCTGTCCGCCGATTCATATACCACCCAGGAGGGGCGGACCTATTTTCGGGTCCAGGCCGAAACCGACAAGACCTTTCTCGGACCCGAGCCTGGAATTCTGCCGATCTCGCCCGGCATGCAGGCGACGATCGACATCCATACTGGGCGCAAGGCGGTGATCACCTATATGTTGAAACCGGTGCTCAGACTGAAGTCGGAGGCATTTCGGGAGCGCTAGCCGACCGGCGCAAGAGAGCGACAACCTAACTGCCGGGTGCGGATGGCCGGGATTTCGAAATCACTGATCTCCAAGTGGGAGGAAACGGCCGCGAAAGGTCGACTGTCGGTCGTCCTCGAGAAGCTTCGCGCGTGGGGGGATGAATCCGAGGTCGCCGAGACAAACGACGCGAAGCCGCCGCCGGCGGTGGCGGCGGCGGAAATACCGGACCAGCAGGAGCCGCAAGCCTGGACCGACCGCCGTCTCGAAGTCGTCGAGAATTTGTGGGCGAGGGGTTCACCACTCCGGGCCAGGCCGAGCGCATGGTCCAACTGATCGCTTCGCTCGGCCTCAGGCGCAAGATGAAGGAGCTCGACATCGAAGCCGGCCTGGGCGGCACCACCCGGTTGATCGCGGAGCGAACCGAAGCCTGGGTCACCGGACTCGAATCCGAGGAAATGCTGGTCCGCATGGGAATGAAGCGCTCGATTTCGGCCGGGTTGATCAAGTAGGCGCCGATCAAGCTCTACGAGCCGCCGAAGCTCGGGGTCGCGTCGGACAGTTTCGACGTGGCGATCGCCATGGAGGCGTTCTATGCGATCGAAGACAAGGCGGCGATGATTTCCGAGGTTTTTTCGGCGCTCAAGCCGGTCAGTCAATTCGTGCTCACCGATTACGTTCGCGCCGACGACTCGGAGCCGAGTCCGGCGCTCCGATCTTGGATCGAAACGGAGGTGCCGAGGCCGTATCTATGGACTCCGGATCAGATGGTCGAGGCGCTCGTCGATGCCGGGTTCGAAGTCGAAGATACGATCGATGTCACGCGAGAATTGCACCGGAACGTGCTCAAGCATTGGGTTCGATACACGGCCGGGCTCAAGCCGGGATCTCTGAAGGGCGCCGCCGCCGCGGCGGTGATCGCGGAGGTCGAATATTGGTTCCGGCGGCTGGCCTTGCTTGAGTCGGGCGACTTGCGCTGCTATCGGATTCACGCGCTGAGGCGTGGGATTACGCCCAAATCCTATTGAATTGGCGGTGAATGGCCGGCACCTGATGGTCGTGCAATGCCTTGACGACGGTCGGTGCGCCAACCTCGTCAGGCTCTTGGGCGGCATCAAGACCGGCGATCTCGACCCCGAAAGGTCCGGGCAAGCGCCTGATTTCGACCATGACCGGCGCCTCTCGCCAAGATCAGCAGTGCCCGCGGCATGGCAGCTTCGGGCACGCCGTTGAAGGTGGCGGAGTTAGCGACTCGGCAAATATTCCAGCATGGTGTCGGCGTCGGAGACCGCGACGGGGTCGTCCTGCTTGGTCGCCCGATCGACATCGAGTGCGGGCATCAAGGAGTTGGCGACGCTGCCGGACGCGACCCTGCTCGAGGGGATCAAGCGCTCGGTGACGGTAACCCCTGTCGGTCGCGACGCGGTCGCGCGCGCGGGATCGGCCTGGCGTGGCGCACCTCATCCAGCCGCGAGGCTGAATTCGCGCTCCTCGCCGGCCATTTCCGCGACCAACTCGCCGCCGCCCTCACTCCGGCGGACGCCCGCGCGAGCGCGTGATCCGACCCGCGCACGGGGCCGGCGTTGACACGGGCCGGGCCGGGCCCTATTTTTCGCGCCGTTTTGGCGCCGGGCGCACTGACGCGGACGGGCCGAGGGGTGGATGCCATGAAGGTGCTCAAGTCGCTGCGGTCGGCCAAACGCCGCCACAAGGATTGCCGGGTCGTGCGGCGCAAGGGCAAGGTCTATGTGATCAACAAGACCCACCCCCGATTCAAGGCCCGCCAGGGCTGATCCGGGAGGGCGCCGCCGTGCGGCGGGCGGTGCCGATTGACTGGACGCGTGGTCCTCTCCACAATCCGTTGAACGATGGTGAAAAGAGAGTTCGGCTTGATCGAGGACGATCAAGCCGGCGAAGTGCTGTCTGTTGGCGGACGGGAGACTGCGGATGTTGATGCCGGAACCCGACGCGGCGGTGATCGCAAATCGTGACCGCCTGATCGCGGGGCTGTGCGAGATCGTTCCGGGCGAGGGCGTGATCGTCGACACCGACGAGTTGCGGGCCTACGAAACCGATGGCATCGCCGCCTATCGCCAGGTGCCCTTGGTGGTGGTGTTGCCCGAGACCAGGGCGCAAGTCGCCGCGATCCTCGAACTGTGCGGCGAACACCGGACCAAGGTGGTGCCGCGCGGCGCCGGCACCGGGCTTTCGGGTGGCGCCCTGCCGCTTGCCGACGGCGTCACCTTGGGGCTCGGCAAGTTCAACCGTATCCTGGAAATCGACTACGACAATCGCTGCGTCGTGGTCCAGCCGGGCGTGACCAATCTGGCGATCAGCGAGGCCGTCGCCGGCCAGGGCTTCTACTACGCGCCCGATCCCTCGAGCCAGATCGCCTGTTCGATCGGCGGCAACGTCGCCGAGAATTCCGGTGGCGTCCACTGCCTGAAATATGGGGTCACGACCAACAATATCCTGGGCCTCGAAATGGTGTTGCTTGACGGCGAAGTGGTCCGCCTCGGCGGCCGCCATCTGGATTCGGGTGGCTACGATCTGTTGGGCGTGGTCACCGGATCGGAGGGCCTGCTCGGCGTGATCACCGAGGTGACGGTGCGGATTCTGCCCACGCCGGCCACGGCGCGGGCATTGCTGATCGGCTTCGCGACGGTCGAGGCCGGCGGTCAATGCGTCGTCGACGTGATCGCCGGTGGGATCATTCCGGCGGGCATGGAGATGATGGATCGGTTCGCGATCCACGCGGCCGAGGAGTTCTGTCACGCCGGCTATCCCCTCGATGCGGAGGCGCTGCTGATCGTCGAGTTCGACGGCGCCCAGGTCGAGGTCGATCATCTGATCGGCGAAGCCCAGCGAATCGCCGAGGCCTGTGGCGCGACCTCGGTGCGCGCCAGCCAAAGCGAGGACGAGCGGCTTAATTTCTGGGCCGGACGCAAGGCGGCGTTTCCCGCCGTCGGCCGGATTTCACCCGACTACTACTGCATGGACGGCACCATCCCCCGGGGCCGGCTGCCCGAAGTCCTGAGCCGGATGAGCACGCTTTCGGAGCAGTATGGTTTGCGCGTCGCCAACGTGTTCCATGCCGGCGACGGCAATCTGCATCCACTGATTCTTTATGACGCCAACATTCCCGGCGAATTGGAAAAGGTCGAGGAGTTCGGCGCCGACATCCTCAGGCTCTGCGTCGAAGTGGGCGGGGTGCTGACCGGCGAGCACGGGGTCGGGGTGGAAAAGCGGGATCTGATGGGCACAATGTTCGACGAAATCGACCTCAACCAGCAGCAGCGGGTCAAATGCGCCTTCGATCCGGCCGGCCTGCTCAATCCGGGCAAGATGTTCCCGACCCTGCACCGCTGCGCCGAGTTGGGCCGGATGCACGTCCACCGCGGCCAGTTGCCGTTTCCCGATCTGCCCCGGTTCTGATCCCGCGCCGCCGATGGCCTCGCGATGGCGCCCGGATGATGCCGAGCAGGCCCGCGCCGCGGTCGCCTGGGCGGTGGCCGAGGAGACGCCGATCGAGATCGTCGGCGCCGCCACCAAACGCGCGCTCGGCCGCCCGACCAACGCCGACATCACCCTCGACCTTTCGGCGCTGCGGGGAATCACCTATTACGAGCCGGCCGAGTTGGCCCTGAGCGCGGCCGCCGGGACGCCGCTGGCCGAGATCGAAGCAGCCCTTGGCGAACACCACCAGCAGCTTGCCTTCGAGCCGCCGGACCTGGGGCCGCTGCTGGGCGCGCCGGCCCGGGCCGGTACCCTCGGCGGCGTGCTGGCGGGCAATCTGTCCGGCCCGCGCCGCTTCAAGGCCGGCGCCGCCCGCGATCATTTCCTGGGGCTGAGCGCGATCAACGGCCGCGGCGAGGCCTATAAGTCCGGCGGTCGGGTGGTCAAGAACGTGACCGGATACGATCTTTGCAAGCTGCTCGCCGGCTCGTTCGGGACCCTCGGCGTGCTGACCGAGGTGACGGTCAAGGTCCTGCCGGCGCCGGAGAAGATTCGCACGGTTCTGGTCCACGGCCTGGACGACGATGAGGCCGTTCGCCTGATGAGCTCCGTCTCCAGCGGCCCGCAGGAAGCCTCGGCGCTGGCCCATCTGCCGGCCCCGGTCGCGGCGCGGAGCGCGGTCGGCCATGTCGGCGGCGCCGGGGCGGCGGTGACCGCGGCGCGGATCGAGGGGCCGGCGCCGTCGGTGCTGTTTCGATGCGCGCAACTGCGGGAGCGGTTCGGGTCGCACGGCGCGGTCGAGGAGTTGCATGGCAAGAACTCGATCGCCCTGTGGCGCGAAATCGCGAACGTGGCGCCGATCCTGGCGCCGGCGCGGCGCGCGGTGTGGCGGCTGTCGGTGCCGCCGGCCGCCGCGCCCGGCGTGGTCACCGATATCGTGAGCGCCCGGCCCGCGGATTGGTATTTCGACTGGGCCGGCGGGCTGATTTGGCTGACCTGCGCCCAGAACGACGGCGGCGGCCACGCCGAGGTGCGCGCC
>CAJWQN010000039.1 GCA_913045505.1 uncultured Rhodospirillaceae bacterium
CCCGAACCCTCGAGCCAGGTCGCCGCCGGCGGTGCCGCGCCTTCGTAGAATCCCGCCCGCACGGGCAGGGCGTCGCGAAACGCCTCGATGTCGCTGACGAAGATCATCTCCTTGACGACGTTCTCGAACGTGGCCTCATGCGCCTCCAGCACAACCGTGATGAGGCTGTAGATTTGCGCGATTTGGCCGCGCATGTCGCCCGGCGCGACGACTTCGTTGTCGAGACCGACGCTGCACGTGCCGGCGAGAAAAAGCATGTCGCCGGAGCGCACCGCCCGGGCATAGCCGAGCTTTTTTTCGGTCTCCTGCAAATGAAACACCTGATCCGGTCGTGCCATCGTTGACCCCTTTGTTCGCGTTTCAGGTTCGCCTTTGCCGTGACTCGCCGTACCCTGCCCGGAGCATCGCCAGTACGACGTAAATAGCGATCGCGGCGAGCAAATGCTTGATCGTATGGCCGCTCATCACCCGTCCCAGCGCTTGGTAGATCTCGTGGTCGAGTTTCTCACACCCGAGTGCCGCCGCATACCAACCGATGATGTAGAGGACGTGCCGCCCGGTGGTTATGCGACCTTCGAACAGAAGACAGATCAGCGGCACCGCGACAACGGGAATGAGCTGCACCAAAAAGTAGAAGCGCAAGTCGCCATGACCGGCGCTCTCGGTCAGGTGCCAATGCAGGACGCCCGCGAATCCCAGTGCGACCAGAAGCGGTAACGCCACGACCGCGCCTGCCCGGGCATCGATGCGGTCGGCGATGAATGCCGCGAACAGAGCCATGAAGGCAAGGCTCATGGGCAAGCGATCCCAGAACAAGGTCTCGTTGACTGGCGCCGCGTGGTAATAGGTCGAGCCCATACCGATGAGCACCGCGCCGGTGAAAAAGGTGATGTACGGCCAGGATTGCCGGGGGGCGCACAACAGGCTGCTGCCCCGCGAGCCCAGGACAAAGGCCAGGCCGAGCAGGCCGACGATCGCAAAGCCAAGATTCGAGAAAACATTGCCAGCAAACGGAACACCCAGCCACGCCCGTGTGTCGGCGAACATGTGGTAACTGGGATCCTGAGGGTAGGGTGCGCTCGAAAGCTCGGCGATCGCCACCCCAAGCGAGCCCGCGACCAAAAGGGCGATCTTGACCCCGCCTGGCAGACGCCGCAAGCCACCGACGGAGACGGCGGTCTTGATCACGGACTGGTCACGATTCGGGCCAGTCTGCCGAGCACCACCGCGGGCGCCAGCAAGGCGAGTCCGATCAGGTTCGAGGTCGATTCCGGGTAGGCGAGCAGGAGCCCGGCCGCGACCAGACCGCCACGGGCGCCGAGTGCCGGTATGGCGTTGCCGAGCGAGCCGACCCACACCAGGTGGCCCTGCAGGCCGGACGCGATCAGGGTCACGCCGAACAGGGCGGTGGCGCCCTCGACGAGGATGGCCGGGGCCGTGCCGTTCAGCACCAAAGCCGGGTTGAGCACGAAAAAGAACGGCAGGAAATATATGACGCTGCCAAGGCGCATGGCTTCGAAGCCGGTGCGGATCGGCCGGTCGCCGGCCAGGCTCGCGGCCGCGAACGCGCCGAGCGCGACCGGCGGGGTGATGTAGGAAACCATGCCCCAATAGAGGATGAACAGATGCACCGCGATCGAATCGAGCCCGAGATCGACCAGCGCCGGGGCGAGGACGATGGCGAGGAAGATGTAGGCGGCGGTCACGGTCATGCCGATGCCGAGGATGAAACTCGTGGCCGCGCCCATCAGCAACAACAGCACGACCTCGCCGCCGGCGACGCGGACCAGATCGCCGGAGAACGTGCCGGCCATGCCGGTCATCATCAAGCCGCCGATGATCAATCCGACCGCGGCCAGGATCGCGACCAGCTCGGCGAGCAGGCGGCCGTTGGCTTCGACAAAGCCCTGAACCTCGCCCAGCGTAATTCGAATTCTTGCCGGGACCTGGCTCAAGACGAGCACGGCAAGTGCCGCGGAGACCGGCACCACGATGACATAATCGGCGCTGAAATAGATGCTGGAGAGCACCAATCCCATATAGCCGATGATGCCGGCGCCAAGCAGATAGTACCACGGGTCGCGGGGCCCGAGCTTGCCGAACTGGCTGAGTGCCAGCAAGGCGACGGTCGCGTAAAACGGGGCATGGGCCTCGCGCTTCATATAGACCAGCAAGAAGATCAGCAAGAAGAAGGCAAACAAGTAAAACCAGCCCTCTTTCAAGGTGGTCGCGGTCGACGGCAGTTCGGACTTGGCCAAGCCTCGGATTCCGTTGCGCGCGGCATAGGCGTCGATTTGCACGAACAGGCCGTAGAAATAGAGCAGCGAGGGAAACGCGGCGGCGGCGGCGACTGTCAAATAGGGGATGTCGAGGAACGAGGCCATCACGAACGCGGTCGCGCCCATGACCGGCGGCATCAAGACCCCGCCGGTGGAGGCGCAGGCCTCTATGCCGGCGGCGTAGCGCGGCGGATAGCCGGCGCGTTTCATGGCCGGGATCGTCATCGCCCCGGTGGTCAGCACATTGGTGACCACACTGCCGCTCAAGGACCCGAACAGGCCGCTGGCGATGATCGCGACCTTGGCCGGGCCACCGCGAACACCGCCGACCAGGGCGAAGGCGAGGTTGATGAAAAACCTGCCGCCGCCGGTGCTCTGCAAGGTCACGCCGAAAATGATGAAGCCGATGATCAGGGTGCCGAACACCCGCATCGGAATGCCGAGCACCGATTCCTCGCTCATCACGTGATAGCGCGCGGTGCCGACGATGTCTTGGGCCATGCCCGAGAGCATGGCCGGGATGAAATCGGCGTCCGCGAACACCGGGTAGAAGGAGAGCACGCCGAAGATGATGAAGATGGCGAGGCCGCCGGCGCGGCGCACCGCTTCCATGATCAATGCCCACAAGGCGAAGGCCAGCACCACCGGCAGGATCGGCGACTCGAACTCCCAGCCTTCTTCGATGCTACGCAAACCATTCAGCGCGTAATAGCCCGAAATCGCGACCGCGAGCGCGAACAGGCAGATGTCGTACCAGGGAACTCGGGCGCGCGAACTTCGCGAGAAGGCCGGAAAGATCAGAAACACCAACGATACGAAGAGGCCGATCAACAGATAGAGATAGCTGTTGTCGAGGATGACGATGCCGGCAAGGAATTCGAGGCCGAAGATCTGGTTGACCGCGATCGAGATGCCGGCGAGGGTGAACGTGCCGAACAGCCAACGCCAGGCCCCGGTGAGGTGGCGGAACCGGGCCAGATTTGCCGTCTCCCCGAGGGGCTCGGGCACCGACGACTGGCGGCTCACTGCTACCAAACCGGGTCGAATCCGGCCCCGGTCAAGGCATGCTTCCGTTCAGCGAGCCACAGGGCTTGGTGCGCCTCATCGTCCTCCTCGGCGTCTTCGATCCGCGCCCAGGCCTCGGCCAACACTCTTTGGCGCTCGATGAGGGCGTGATTGTTGGCCTCGTGCTCTTCGTTCCAGACCCCGATTTCCTTGAAATAGCGGACCGCGCCGTCGGCGTAGGGCACGATCCAGGCGAAGACCTGGCGGTCCATGGCCCAGCCGATGGCGTTGGAATGGCTGTCTTTGTAGGCGTCGAACTTGGTGTGCAGCAGTTTGGCGAGCTCGTAGGCCATTTCCGGATCTTGCCCGGCATAGGAGGTCAGGATCGGATAGCCGTAGCTGGCGCCGTCGAGCGGGTTATCGGGCGACAAACCGACACCGGCGGTCGCCCTGTGGGGCGCGTACCAAGGCGCGAATTCGAGCAGTCGTCGCCAACCCTCGATGTCGCTGGTCGGGGCCTCGAAGAAGCGCAAGCCCCGGGGCGAACCATCGAGTTGAAACAGCATCGAGGAATCGGTCGAGGCGATGGCGGCATCGATGGTGCCGTCGATGATGCCCTGGATCGAGGCGCGCCAGCCCGAAACCTCGACCACGTCGACCTCGTCCCAATTGGTGCCGCCGAAGGCCAGCCACGCGGTCATGTTTTGATTGAGCGCGGGCGCGCCCAGCACCCAAGCCACCCGCTTGCCTTTGAGATCGGCGGCGGTCTCGATGGCGGAGTCGCGAGCGGTCGCCGGCAAGCCGGTGTTGCTGTTGGCCCACGACATCATGATCACGCGCACGCGCTGCGGACCCCAGCGCTTGGCCGCGAAATCGAGCACCCCCTCCTGGGCCAGGAACGAGCCGATGCCCATGGCCGAAAACTGAACCCGCCCGGCCTTGAGCGGGATCATCCGCGAAATGTCGTTCTTGGCCGGTACCACGCGCAGTTTGTAGCCCTCTTCGGCCAGCGCGTTGCCGATCGCGACCGACACCGCATAGCCCGAGGAGGTGGTGCCGTAGGCAGTCCAGGCGAAGGTCTTGGGCAAGCCTTGGCCGTGGCCGGCGCCGGCAGACGCCAAGGTCGCCGCCGCCGCCAACACGGCGAGCCACATTCGGATTACGGATCGCCTATCAACCGGCGGCACTTGGCCGCGGTCGCGCGCGAAAAAGCCTACCTGTCCGCGTTTGGCTTCAGCCATGCCCTTCCGACCCTCTCGTCGGCGGAATGGTACGACGCAGGGATGCCGGCCTCAAGGCAAAGGAAAATGTCCGCTTCTAGCGGTAGCGGACATCGCCACGACCCGCGACAACGGGTTTTGCAACAGAATCCCGCCCGTAAGCCGATCTTTGCGCTTCAAACTGCTTCCCCCCAGACTGGTCAAACAGCGGTTCGCTGTTGCCAATTGTTGCCGGGGTTGACCCCAAGCGACCCCCAAACCAACCACGAAGATGACAATATCCGACGATGTGCGAAAGCGTAAGCGATTGGTTTTTCGGGATTTTTGTCCGCGGCCCGAGCGGGCCGTTGATTTCGAGGGCTCGTGCTCTATCCGGCCGAGCCAAGGCCGCCCGGATTGCGCGGCGCTCTCAGCGCGGCCGCTGATAGCGGAAGTTACCGGCGTAGGATTTGCGGCGCATTTTCTGCTCGTTCGGCTCGCTGATTTGATAATCGAAGCGGTTGCGCTTGGCGAAGGCGACCGCATCATCCCTGGACGTGAAGGTCATCCGAACCTGCTGGGCGGTATCGGCCGACCCCGACCAACCCATGAGCCGGTCGATGACCCGCGCCGCGGACGGCTCGAACTCCATCACCCAGCGTCGGGTGTTGGCCCGGCCCGATTGCATGGCGGTTCTGCTGGGTCGATAAATCCGTGCTTCCATAGCCGCGTGCTCCCGTGGAGTCCGGTCATAGCGCCGCTGTTCGCCGAGCGCAAGCGTCGGCCCGGCCACGGCCGTTGACAGCCACGGCCACAGCCAACACAGTGCCCGCCAGCCTTCCCCGGCACGAAACGCGCAGCATGCAAGAACCCGACGCGACGCTGCCCGCCAACCGCGCGGCACATGTGCAAGACGACGGCGACGGCATCGCCATTCTCAAGATCCATCGGCGCCGGCAAATGATCGACGCCGATGTCCTGGACGTGGTCGGCCAATCGGTCGGGCTGGTCGCGGCCCGGTTCGAGGGCCTCGTGATCGTGCTCGACGGCGCCGAGGATCCGATCGGGCTCGATATCGCGTCCCTGCTCCTGGCCTCGAACCTGGCCGCCTGGTGGGCGGCGGATTCGTTGATAGAGACCGGGCAACGGACCTTCCGTGCCCTCGAAACGGCGCCGTTTCCGACCGTCGCGGCGGTCCTCGGCGAAGCCGTGGGCGGCGCCTGCGAGCTGGCCTTGCACTGCGCCGCGATCCAAGCGGCGCCCGACGCCAAACTGGGCTTGAGTCAGGTCGAGGCCGGTTTGATCCCGTTTTGGGGCGGCTCCACGGCGCTGGCCGGGCGCGCCCTCGCCGGCGGCGGGTCGGGCGGCGATCCGATACCGGGGCTCGCGGATATCCTGAATACCATCGCCACCGCGCGAATTTGCCAATCCGCCGCCGAGGCCCGGGCGCTGCGCCTGTTGGGGCCGAACGACGGGGTCAGCGACCATCGCGACCAGGTTTTGGCCGATGCCAAGCGGCTCGCCCGCGACCTGGCGCGGGACTACGCGCCGCCGGCGGACCCAGCTCTGGCGTTGCCCGGTGAAGTCGGACTCTCCCACCTGATCGAAATCATCGAAGAAAACCGGCCCGATGGGCCTTTGGCGGCCGCCGACCCGGTGGTCCTGACCGAACTCGCGGTCGTGCTGACCGGCGGCGACGTGACCTCCGGCTCGTTGATCCCGATCGACGATCTGCGCCGTCTCGAACGAGGGGCGACCAACTTCTTGATTCAGAGGCCGGAAACCCAGGACCGCTTGGCGCGGATGGTCGCCCGGGATCTCGCGCCGGAGACCGAAGGCTGATGCCAGGCCCGCGCGCCACCGATCGCGATATTCGCTTCATTCTGGACGAGCTGCTGCTGGTCGACCGCCTGAGCGATCTGCCCCAACTCGGCCATGCCACGCCCCAAGCCATGGCCGAGGCCCTTGCGACGACGGCGCGGGAATGCGCCGCCATCGCGCCCGATTTCGGTGACCATCGAGGCGGGGTGGCTGGTCGCGCCTCCGAAACCGGTCTCGCCGAAGCCTGGCGCGCGGCGGTCGCCTGCGGCCTGCCGGGTGCCGGCGGCGAGCGCGAGAGCGGTGGTGACGGGCTTCCCTATCTGATCGCCGCGGCCCGATCCGAATTGCTGGCCGCGCGGTCGCCCGGTGGGGCACTGTTGGCGACCGGCACCGCCGCGGTCGCCCGAACCATCGCCTTGCACGCAACGCCGCAGTTGCGGTCGATCTATTTGCCGCCGCTTCTGGCCGGGCGTTGGCTGGGAGTCCATGGCCGGGACGGAATGGCGGCCACCGTCCAGGCGGACGGCGTCAACGGATATCGAATTGCCGGTCAGGTGCCGATCCCGGGCGCCGGCCATGATCTGGCCGACACGACCGTTTATCTGGTTCCGGCGCGTTTGCCGGGCGCGCCACCCAATGATGAGGGACTGAGCCTGTTCGTCGTCCCCGGTACCCGGATCGAAGCCGACGGCGGCCTCGGCGCCGCCAACGGAGTCCGCGCGATTGGCCACGACAGCGGGTCCGATATGGGCGGCTTCGGAACCCCGGTGGTCGCGTTCGAGGATGCCCTGGGCACGATGATCGGGCCGGCGGCAGGCGCGCGCGAGCCATTGGCGACCCTGGAGCGGTACCGGCGGCTGGGTCTGGCCACGACCGCCGTCGGCTTGGCCGAATCCGCCAACCGCAACGCCTTCGCCGACGCCGGCGATTCATGTGATGCGCGGCCCGAACTGGCCCGGATCGCGGTCATCGTGAGAACTCATATCGAGGGTCTGCGGTCCTTCGGCTGTTGGATCGCGCTCAACGTCGACATGGCCCGCCACCACACCGATCATCGCCAGCGCCAGGCCTCGGCCGATCTGGTGACGCTGATGGCACCGGTGCTCAAGGTGTTCGCGACCTCGACCGCGCGCCGGGTGGCGGTGCTCGCCCGCGACGCCTGCGAGGCCTCGGAACCGGATCGCTCGCGGCGCGCCGAGGCGATCCTGCGCGAGGCGCTGGCGCTCGACGGGCTGGAGCCGGCCAATATGGCCGAGGCGTTGCTCTTCACCCGCGCCCACGCCCGCGACGCCTGCGGCGGCCTGCTGCGCAATTTCTTCCAGCCGGTGGATACGTTCCTGGTGATCGGACGCAGCGACCAGCGCATGGCGGATATCACGGCGCCGTTCGCCGAAGCGTTCGCCGGCCTGCAACAGGCGGCGCTGTCCCTGGCCCGCGCCGACCGCGACGGCGACGTCGCCCGGCGGGTGGCGGCGGCCGATTATCTGCGCCTGTTCGGGCTGGTCGCGGTCGGCTATCTCTGGACCCAGATGGCCCTGGTCGCGCTCGATCGGCTCGACGACGATCCGCCCGACGGAGCGTTCTACACGGCCAAGGTGGCGGCCGCGCGTTTCTTCATGCACCACCTGCTCCCGCAAGCGACCGCCCTGGCGAGCAGGATAGGCGCCGGCCCCGAGGTGGTTCTGGCCTTCGACCCCCGACTCCTGGGCGCCGACGACGATGGTCGGGGCGGCCAGATTTGAACTGGCGACCCCCTGCTCCCAAAGCAGATGCGCTACCAGGCTGCGCCACGCCCCGACGGCTCGGAAACTAAGGGTTTCCGCCAGTTCGGGCAAGAGCTCCAAAATCCCGACATGCGAACATCCGGCGCAATCGTGACGTGGTCGCGCCGCGCCGCTTCGGCGGCGGCAGGCCGGGATTGCACTCGACAGCGCCAACTTCGATGAACATAATTGGCATGGCGTCGCTTGGCGGCACGCCGATTTGTCGAGAGTCCATGGCGCCATGAAGATCTCCTACGAACTGCATTCCGAGGTCAAAGGTCGCTGGAATATCGAGCGGACCTATTTGGGAAACGAAAAAAACATCGCGCTGGAGGACGCGAAGCGACTGAACTCCGAGAGCCACGTCTCGGCGGTCAAGCTCATTCGCGAGTCCTTTAATGAGGCGACCAACCAATCGAACGAGGTCGTCATCTTCGACACCACCAAGTCGGGCGGCGGTGAATCGGCGAAGCCCGTGCCGGCCCCCGCCAAACCGGCACCGGAAAAGCCCGAGGCGAAATCGAGCGCGCCGATGTCTCAGCGGCGGCGTCCGAGCGGCAAGAAAAAAGACGACACCTCGATGACCAAGCTCGCCGTCTTGGTCGTGCTGGCGGTCGCGGTGATTGCCGTACTATTGGTCCTGTTGAACGCCAGCAAGGATATTCTCGACAGAATGGGCTGATGCACCGCCGTTGGGCGGCGCGGCGCCGGGCATCATCGCGCTCTGGACAACATGGCGCGCGCCAATCAAGCTCGGCCCTTCGCGTGGGGGAGCCGGCGTCGCCGGCTGAGAGGTCCGAGGCGGACGACCCCTGGAACCTGATCCGGATGATGCCGGCGTAGGGATGCGTGAAAAATGACCGCGGACCCGCTCGACGATCCCGCCGGCGCCGAGCGCCCGCCAGCGGTGAGTGTGCACAACGCGCAACTGGTCTACGCCACGGAAACATTGTTCGCGGGCCTCGAATTCAGGCTCGAATCCGGCGCGATCACGGCGCTGCTCGGGCCCAGCGGGGTCGGCAAGACCAGCCTGCTGCGGCTGATCGCCGGTCTGGCCCAGCCCGGGGAACAGGGTCGGGTGGATTGCGACGACCGCCGCCCGATCGCCGGGCGGATCGCCTATATGGCCCAGGCCGACCTGCTGCTGCCGTGGTTGCGCGTGCGCGACAACGTAACCGCCGGGGCCCGATTGCGCGGCGAGACGCCGGAGCAGGGCCAAGCCCAATCGCTGCTTGCGCGGGT
Organism: uncultured Rhodospirillaceae bacterium; assembly: GCA_913045505.1. Classification (GTDB taxonomy): domain Bacteria; phylum Pseudomonadota; class Alphaproteobacteria; order UBA7887; family UBA7887; genus CAJWQN01. The sequence continues at coordinate 9,310 of CAJWQN010000039.1, forward strand.
CGGAATGGCCGGGCGCGGGGACGCCATGCCGGCGATGCTGTCGGGAGGCGAACGCCAGCGCGCCGCGCTCGCCCGGACATTGATGGAAAACCGCCCGGTGGTGCTGATGGACGAGCCGTTCTCGGCGCTCGACGCGATCACGCGGGCGCGGCTCCAGGAGCTGGCCGTCGCCCTGCTGCGCGGGCGCACGGTGCTGCTGGTCACCCATGATCCGCTGGAGGCGCTGCGCATCGCCGACCGGATTCACGTCATGGCCGGCCGCCCGGCGACACTCGACCGCGCGCTCGAGATACCGGGCCGGGGGCCCCGCGACATCGCCTCGCCGATGCTGACATCCCTTTACGACGACCTGATGGGTCGCCTGTCGTCCGCCGATGTGGCCCCCTAGCATGCGCCTGTTGCGCCCGCTCGTCATCGCGGTCGGATTGATCCTCCTCTGGCAGGGTGTGGTCTGGATCGCCCAGCCGGCGCCGTTCATCCTGCCCGGGCCGGGGCGGGTGGCCGTGGCTTGGGCCGACCATCACGCCCTGATCCTGGCCAATGCCGCCACCACCGTGACCGAGATCCTGCTCGGCCTGGTCATCGGCACCGGTCTCGGAGCGACCAGCGCCATGCTTCTCGCCCAATTTCGCCTGGCCCGGCTGTGGCTGCTGCCGGCCCTGGTCGCGTCGCAAGCGGTGCCGGTGTTCGCCCTGGCGCCGCTGCTGGTCCTCTGGCTCGGCTACGGCCTTGCGTCCAAGGTCGCCATGGCGACGCTGATCATCTACTTCCCCGTCACCGCCACCCTGTTCGACGGGTTGCGCCGCACCGATCCGGGCTGGCTGGATCTGGCCCAGGTCATGAACGCGCGACCGCTTTCGGTGCTGTTTCGACTTCGCCTACCGGCGGCGTTGCCGGCGCTGGCTTCCGGATTGCGGGTGGCGACCGCGGTGGCGCCGATCGGCGCGGTGGTCGGCGAATGGGTCGGCTCGGGAGCGGGACTCGGCTATTTGATGCTCCACGCCAACGGCCGGATGCAGATCGATCTTCTGTTCGCGGCTTTGCTGACCCTGACGGTGATCGCGGTGGCGCTCTATTTCGCGGTCGATGCCGGTATGCGCCGGGCGATACGTTGGCAACCGGACACCGCGCCGGGCGACGATCCGCGGTCCTAGAAACCGGCCGCAAGCCGGAGGCCAGCGCCGGCCAGGTAACGGCCGAGTCCCTCGATCGGGGCCTCGGGTGCGAAATCCAGCGGACCGTCGGCGCCGATTGCCAACCAGTGACCCGCCGGATTGACCCGCCAGCCGAGGACTCAGGGCCCGATGGGCGGAAATCGGATCGGATTGAAGCTTGTGTCCAGACTTCGAGATGTTAGCCTTGGCGCCGCGAAAACGATAGGGCCGGTTGCGGACCGGACCCACGGTCGGTGCGGATGGAGATGGAGAGAAGCATGGCGTTCTTGGAAACCGACACCGATTCGGGCGAGGGCCGGATCGATTGCCGCTTTGTCGAAGCCGTCCGTCAGGTCCCGAGCCTTGTCGATGACGTGCGCAGCGGCCTGCTGTCGGAACCGCGAACCCTGCCGCCAAAGTATTTTTACGACGAGCGCGGCTCGCGACTGTTCGACCGGATTTGCGAGACGCCCGAATATTATCCGACCCGGACCGAAGATGCGCTGCTGGCGGAACATGCCGAGACCATCGTCGGCGGAGCACAGCCCGACGGCATCGTCGAACTGGGCAGCGGGACCTCGCGCAAGACCCGGCGCCTGCTCGATGCCTGTGAAACCGCTCGCGTCTACCCCCATTATACCGCCTTCGATATTTCCGAGGATGCCCTGATCGCCGGTGGCCGAGTTCTGGCGAAGCAGTATGAATGGTTGAACATCAACCTTCTGGTCGGCGATTACGAGGCCGGTTTCGCCAACCTGCCGAAATTCGATGGCACGCGATTGTTCGTGTTCCTGGGTGGCACGATCGGCAATTTCGAACATGATGACGCGGTCGCGTTCCTGACCGATCTTCGTGCGATCATGGAGGATGGCGACCAACTGCTGCTCGGCGCCGACCGGGTCAAGGATGAAAGCGTCCTGCGGGCGGCCTACAACGACAGGGCCGGTATCACGGCCGCGTTCAATCTGAACGTCCTGCGGGTGCTCAATGCCGAGATGGGCGCCGATTTCGATGTCGCGAATTTCCGCCACCAAGCGGTCTACGACGCGGACCAGGCGCAAATCGAAATGCATCTGGTGTCGCTGGTATCCCAACGGGTCAGGCTCGATGCCATCGACGCCGATCTCGAAATTGCGTCCGGCGAGCGGATTCGGACCGAGATCAGCCGCAAATTCACCCCCGAATCCCTATCCACCTTGCTCGCCGAGGCCGGATACGAGAGCGATCGGCATTTCTCGACCGACAACGGATATTTTTCGCTGGTCTTGGCGAGCCCGGTGGCGGCGACAACATAGCCGTGGCCGCGCTGAAGATGGCCGCGGGATCGGCGCGGTAATGTTCGAGCCGCGATCGAAGGAGTCGTCATGAGATTGGACCGCCTCGCCACAACCGTCATGGTGTTGGTCTCTATTTGCATCATGACCTTCGGGGCGCCCGCGCGCGCCGAGGATTCACTGACCGTGTTGCTGGACTGGTTCGTCAATCCGGATCATGCGCCCTTGATCGTGGCGCTCGAGGCCGGCTTTTTCGCCAATCAAGGCCTGACCGTGGACCTGATCGCGCCGGCGGACCCCAACGATCCGCCCAAGCTGGTCGCCGCCGGCAAGGCCGATATCGCGGTCACCTACCAGCCTCAACTCCAGCTCCAGGTGGCCCAGGGCCTGCCCCTCGTGCGCTTCGCCACCTTGGTGGCGACGCCGCTCAACACCTTGGTGGTCCTGGCCGACGGGCCGGTTGCCACGATCGCGGATCTGAAGGGCCGCAAGGTCGGATTCTCGGTCGGCGGACTCGAGGACGCCCTGCTCGGGGCCATGCTGGCACGCCACGGCCTCGGCCTCGATGATGTCACCTTGGTGAACGTCAATTTCTCCCTGTCGCCGGCATTGATCACCGGCCAGGTGGACGCGGTCATCGGCGCCTACCGCAACTTCGAGCTCAATCAGATGGATCTGGCGGGCCATCCCGGGCGCGCCTTCTACGTCGAGGAGGAAGGCGTGCCGGCCTATGACGAGCTGATCCTGGTCGCCCATAGGGAGCGGACCGACGATCAGCGGCTGCGCCGGTTCCTGGACGCCTTGGAGTTGGCGACCCAATATCTGGTCAATCATTCCGAGGAAAGCTGGGTGCTGTTCGTGCGCGGCCGGCCGGAGGTCGACAACGAGCTGAACCGACGCGCCTGGCGCGACACCCTGTCGCGCTTCGCCTTGCGCCCGGCGGCCCTCGACCGGGCGCGGTATCGGCGCTTCGCCGCGTTTCTGGTCGAGCGCGGTTTGATCGCCGAGGCTTTGCCGGTCGCGGATTATGCCGTGGAACTGCCCTGAGCCGGCGCCACGGCGCTCTTTTCGCCTCTGCACAAGAAGTCTATAACAGCCGCCACAGGATGGAGCGACGGCTCCTTATTGACTTGGAATGACATTGGCGATTCGGGAGGCGCGACAATGGCCGAGGATCCGATTGTAATCGTGGGGATGGCACGGACCCCGATGGGAAGCTTTCAGGGCTCGCTGGCGGCCCTCGGCGCGCCCGAGCTTGGCGCCGTGGCGATCGGAGCCGCCCTGGAACGGGCGCGGCTTTCGCCCGAGGACGTGGACGAGGTGATCATGGGCTGCGTGCTCGCCGCCGGCCAAGGCCAGGCGCCGGCGCGCCAGGCCGCGATCGGAGCCGGGATCCCGGTTTCCGTCGGCGCGACCACGGTCAACAAGATGTGCGGTTCGGGCATGAAGGCGACCATGCTCGCCAACGATCTGATCCGGGCCGGCAGCGCCGACATCATGGTCGCGGGCGGACTCGAGAGCATGACCAACGCGCCCTATCTGCTGCCCAAGGCCCGCGGCGGCTTGCGCATGGGCCATGGCGAGGTCAAGGACCACATGTTCCTCGACGGCCTCGAAGACGCCTATGACAAGGGCAAGCTGATGGGCGTGTTCGCCGAGAACACCGCCGAAAAATACCAGTTCTCCCGCGAGGCCCAGGACGAATTCGCGATCACCTCGCTGGCGCGCGGCAAGGCCGCCAACGAGGACGGCAGTTTCGCCGCCGAGATGGCCCCGGTCACGGTCAGGACCCGCAAGGGTGAAACCGTGGTCGATCGCGACGAACAGCCGTTCACCGCGGACATCACCAAGATTCCGGGGCTCCGCCCGGCGTTCCGCAAGGACGGCACGGTGACCGCCGCCAATTCGAGCTCGATTTCCGACGGCGCCAGCGCGCTGGTGCTGATGCGCCGGTCCGAGGCCGAGAAGCGCGGGCTCACGCCGCTGGCCGAGATCGTCGCTCACGCCACCCACAGCCAGGAGCCCGAATGGTTCACCACCGCACCGGTGGGCGCGATCCAGAACGTGCTCGACAAGGCCGGCTGGACCAAGGATCAGGTCGATCTGTTCGAGGTCAACGAGGCCTTCGCCGTGGTCACCATGGCGGCGATGAAGGAGCACGGGCTGCCGGCGGAGAAGGTCAACGTCCACGGCGGCGCCTGCGCCATGGGCCACCCGATCGGTTCGTCGGGCTCGCGGATCATCGCCACCCTGATCGGCGCCATGCAAAAGCATGACGTGGCCCGAGGCATCGCCACGCTCTGCATCGGCGGCGGCGAAGGCACCGCGATCGCCATCGAACGACAGGTTTGAGCGGCTTCGGACGCGGCCCTCGCCATAACGCCGCCAGCAGGTACCGGTCATGCTGTTGAGCGATGAACAGATCATGGTGCGCGACAGCACCCGGGCGTTCGCGCAAGAGCAGCTCGTGCCCCATTCGGCGGCCTGGGATCGCGACGCCGCGCTGCCGCGCGACGTGCTCACGCAAATGGGCGCGCTCGGACTGTTCGGCATGATCATACCGGAGGAATGGGGCGGCTCGGGCACCGACATGGTGACCTATGTGCTGGCGGTCGAGGAGATCGCCGGCGGCAACGGCGCCTGCGCGACCATCATGGGGGTTCAGAACTCGGTCACCTGCATGCCGATCCTGGAATTCGGCACCGAGGATCAGAAACGCCGGTTCCTCGAGCCCCTGGCCACTGGCGAAATGATGGGCGCGTTCTGCCTGACCGAGCCCCATGCCGGCTCCGACGCCAGCGCGATCAAGACCAAGGCCGAAATGCGCGGCAACCGTTATGTGCTCAACGGCACCAAGCAGTTCGTCACCTCCGGGCAGATCGCCGACTTGGCGATCGTGTTCGCGGTTACGGATCCGGCGGCGGCCAAGAAGGGTATCAGCGCCTTCATCGTGCCGACCGACACACCCGGTTATGCGGTCGCGAAGGTCGAATCCAAGCTCGGCCAGCGCTGTTCCGACACCTGCCAAGTGGTGCTCGACGAATTGGAACTGCCGCCTGACATGATGCTGGGAGAGCCCGGCCAGGGCTACCGGATCGCCCTCGCCAATCTGGAAGGCGGGCGGATCGGGATCGCCGCCCAGTCGGTGGGCATGGCCCGCGCCGCCTACGAGGCGGCGTTGGACTACGCCAAGCAGCGCGAAAGCTTCGGCAAGCCGATCATCGAGCACCAGGCAGTGGCGTTCAAACTCGCCGATATGGCGACCCGAATCGAGGTCGCCCACCAGATGGTGCTGCACGCGGCGGCGCTCGGCGACAGCGGCGCGCCGGCGATCAAGGAAGCCTCGATGGCCAAGCTGTTCGCATCCGAGATGGCCGAGGAGGTGTGCTCCGATGCGATCCAGATTCACGGCGGCTACGGCTATCTCACCGACTTTCCCGTGGAGCGCATTTGGCGGGACGTGCGCATCGCCCAGATTTACGAAGGCACCAGCGAGATCCAGCGCATGGTGATCAGCCGCGCCATCGCGGCGGAGGGGTGAGCGCGATGGCCGCGAAGGATGCCACGACCGCCGCGCCGATCGACTTCTATTTCGAGTTTGCCTCACCCTACGGTTACTTCGCCTCGCTTCGAATCGACCGCGTCGCCGCGCGCCATGACCGCACGGTCGCCTGGCGGCCGTTCCTGCTCGGCGCGGTCATGAAAATCACCGGAATGGCGCCGTTCGGGTCGATCCCGGTGCGCCGGGATTATTTCCGCCGCGACGTGCCCCGGCTCGCCCGTGCCTACGGCATGACCGTGACCATGCCCGACTCGATGCCCATGAACGGCGTCGCCGCCTGCCGCGCATTCTACTGGCTGGTGGACGAGGACCCGGAGTCGGCCAAGCATCTGGCCCGCGCGGTCTACGACGCCCATTGGCGCGAGGGCCGCGATATGGGAGACGGCGAGGCCGTGGCCGAGGTCGCGACAAATTACGGCATCGATCGGGAAGCGCTACTGGCCGGAATCCAAGAACCGGCGGTCAAGCAGCGGCTCAAGGACGAGACCGACGCCGCGGTCGCCGCCGGCGTGTTCGGCTCGCCCTACCTGATCATCGACGGCGAGCCGTTTTGGGGCCAGGACCGGCTCAAGGAAGCGGAGCGCTGGCTGGAAACCGGCGGATGGTAGCAGCTCCGCCGCTGCCACCGGTCATCGACAGTCATTTTCATTTGTGGCAGGCGGCACGGCTTCGCGGCCGGGGGGTGCTCACGCTTCTGGGCGGCGGCGATGTCGCGTGGGCCGAATACGCGGCGGCGATCGACGGCCTTGGCATCGAGGGCGCGGTGGCGGTGCAAGTGGATCTGGCCCCCACCGACGGCGAACCGGAAGTCGAATTCTTCGAGCGGGTCGCCGCCGCCGAGCCGCGCCTGAAGGGCGTGGTCGCCTGGGCACCGGTCGAGGATCCGAACATCGACGCCCATCTCGCCCGACTTGCCGGCCACGATCTCGTGCGCGGTATACGCCGCAATACCCAATACGAGGACGACCCGATGTTCTGTGCCCGCCCGGCCTTCATCGATGGCGTCCGCCGAATCGCCGCGCGCGGCCTGGTCTGTGATATCTGCGCCCGCCATTACCAGCTCGACGGTGTCATCGCGCTGGCCCGCGCCTGTCCGGAAGCGACCATCGTCCTCAACCATCTGGGCAAACCGGAGATCGGCGGCGCGCTCGAGTCATGGCGCGAAAAGATGGCGCGGCTGGCCGAACATGGCAACGTCCATTGCAAGCTTTCGGTGGTCGTATTCGGCGACGAGAGGGACGCTTGGTCAGAGGCGCTGGTCGCGCCGATCGTCGATCACGCGGTCAGCTGCTTCGGTTACGAGCGCCTGCTGTTCGCCAGCAACTGGCCGGTCGCGACCGTGGTCACCGGCTACCGGAACTGGCTGAAAATGGCCGCGGATCTGACCCAAAACGCGACCGTCGAAGAGCGCCGATCCTTGTTCCACGGTAACGCCGCCCGGCTCTATCGGCTTGACGTGGACGGGCATTGAGGGTTCGCTGTAAGAA